>CAYHPA010000012.1:0-31579 GCA_964358155.1 uncultured Chitinophaga sp. | reverse complement strand
ATTACGCTTAACCATACGTTGTACGCCAATCGCCAAACAAATAGTAACGATAGCGGCGAGCCATGGCTGATGTTTTGCAAATCCATTAAACCCGTCAAACGTATAATCTTTCATCTTGATGAGAACAGCAAAAATGCCGATGGTTGCCAGGCTGTATGCCGTTACATACAGTAACAACCCTTCTTTCGCATCTGCATTCATGGCATACACAGCAAGCATCATAAATCCCGCCTGTGCGATGCTGGAATAAGCCAGCATCCGTTTTACACTTTGCTGGAATACGGCTGTAATGTTGCCGATAAACAAAGTGGCAACGGTAATAATAGCTGCTATCAGCCGCCATTGGGATTGCAGTGTGCCAAAAGCTTCATCAAACAAACGGATGAATGCAATAAAGACGGCGGCCTTTACAATGGTTGCCATGAAAGAAGTGAATACCGTTGGCGCCCCGTCGTACACATCCGGTGTCCAAAAATGGAAGGGGGCTGCAGATGCTTTAAAAGCCATAGAAAATAACAACAGTAACATACCCGCAACCAATAACGGTGAAGGTTTGTCCTGAAACACACTTATTTTAAATGTATCAAAACTGCCCTGTGCCCCATAAATGAGTGCAATGCCCATCAGCATCAACCCTGTAGAGAAAGCGCCGAGTAAAAAATATTTCAGCGAGGCCTCATTGCTTTTCAGGTTCCTCTTATCGCTTCCGGTTAAGATATAAAGCGGGATGGAAATTATTTCAATGCCGAGGAAAAGGATCAGCAATGACCTGAAAGAAGAAGTAAGGGTGATACCGCAAAGGATAAAAAAGATAAGGGCAAGGTATTCTGCATAATTGACCCCCACTTTCTCCATATCCTTTGCCGAAAGCAACAGGTACAACAAAGTTGAAAAATAAGCGATCGTATTAAACAACAGGGCAAACCTATCGAAGACGATCATGCCCCTGCTGTCAATATTGAAGAAAACAGTGCCTCTGAGCTCCAGAATATTTACAATAAGCAATAACAATATTCCGGCAATGGCTACATTTCGCACTGCGCTTTTCTGCTTCAACAGAATGCCGCTGAACATCATGACAACACCCAATACAGCCGATAATATTAATGCGTTCATATTATTTATTAATGTTTCCTCAGCAGCGGAAGCACATCCGCTTTCTTTAGAATAGCATCCGAAACTTCATTGGTTACATTCAGCAATAGTTGTGGATAAACCCCTGCTGCAAAAATCAATACCACAATTATTCCGAGTGCAATTTTTTCATTCGGTCTCAAATCAACCGATACACTTGTCAATTCATTAGTATTGCCATAAAACACCTTCCTTATCATGTTCAGTGTATAAATGGCCGCAAGGATGATGCTCAGTCCGGCAAATACTGTGAACCACAGATAATATTTTGTCACAGCAGAATTAAGCAGGCCATTAAACATCAGGAATTCCCCTGCAAATGCATTCGTCAATGGTAAAGCAATATTGGCCAGGGCAATGATGACAAGGAATGTGGCTGCTGCCGGGGCTTTCTGCGCCAGTCCACCGAGGTCAGAGATTTTCCGGGTTCCATATTTTTTTTCTATCCAGTCCACCACTATCCACAAGCCTATGATGTTGATACCATGATTGAACATCTGTATCATTACTCCCTGCATACCACTGACATTCTCTGAGAAAATTGCCGCACACATAAGGCCGATATGTGCAATGGAAGAATAAGCTACCAATCGCTTCAGATCATCCTGCCGGATGGCGATGAGGGAAGCATAGATCATTCCCGTTATGGCCAAAGAAGTTACTACATCGCCCCACATAAAAGATGCGGCTGGCAATACAGGCAACAACCAGCGGATGACTGCAAACACTCCCATCTTCACCATCACCCCGCTCAGCACCATCGTTGTCGCAGTGGGCGCCTGTTCGTAGGTATCGGGCTGCCAGGTATGAAAAGGGAAGATGGGCATCTTGATGGCAAAGGCGATAAAGAACAACCAGAACAACCATCCTTGCTGGCCATTGGTTAAAACAACCTTATAAAATGCTGCAATATCAAAAGAATGGTCAGGCGTTTTTGAATACACATACAAAATGGCGATCAGCATCAATAGCGAACCGACAAATGTGTAGATAAAGAATTTGAACGTTACCGGTATCCTTCTTTCTCCGCCCCACTGTGAACAAAGGAAATACATCGGTATCAGCGCCAGTTCCCAGAAAAAATAAAAGACCAGCGCATCCATTGCAAGGAACACACCCATCAGTCCGGCCTGTGCAAGCAGCATCAGTGCGAAAAAATTCTTTGCTTTTTTGTATGAATTATTCCATGTGGCAATAAATATCAGGGGATAAGCAATAGCATTGAGCAAACAAAGTAATTGCCCCATGCCATCCAGCTTTACCGAAAAACTGCTCCCCAATGCCGGCAACCATTCACATTGGTGCTGCAGATATTTATCTTCTTTCAGCAGCGTTAATCCCAGCAAAGAAATGGCCAGCGTTATAAGCACAGAAAACAAGGTCCATGCCCTGACCTGCTTTTCATTTTTTACAAAGAAAGCAACCAGGCCGGTCAGCAAAGGGATCAATATCAATAAAACAGGTACCATATGCCCCTATCCCCTAAAGGGGGATGTAAATTTTAAAAGTTCAAAAATGCTTTATCGCACATATACACTACTACCTCAAAAAGAATTGAATCACAAATATTATTACCATGCTCAGCACCATCAGCAGCACATAGCTTCCTACTTGCCCGCTCTGCAGCAACCGCAACTGGCGGCTGCTATAATTTACCATCCTTCCAACTCCATTCACCAGCCCGTCTACCACCATTTTCTCAAAAACATTTTTCAGAAACCCTGCAAACCGGTGAAGCGGATTAACAATTATCGTTTCATACAGTTCATCCACATACCATTTGTTCTCCAATACCTTTCCCAAGCCGGTTGCTTCTTTGTGTTTGTAATTCCTGAATTGCAACCAGGCAAAAATAATGGTGACAATAACTAACCCGGTTGACAAAGCCATCAGCATATATTCGGTGGAATGAGAAACAGGATGCTCAGCATGTTGCGCAATCACCGGCGATAAGAATTGACTGAATTTATCTCCGCCCTTCATTATTGCTTCAGGAATTCCAATAAGCCCTCCAACGATTGACAATACTGCGAGGATGATCAAAGGAATGGTCATCGGTGCCGGGCTCTCATGCAGGTGATGTTTTTGCTCTTCTGTTCCCCTGAAGCTACCGGTGAATGTCATGAACAACAAACGGAACATATAGAACGCTGTAAGCAATGCGCCGAATAATGCAATGCCATACAATACAGGGCTTTTCACATAAGCGGCTAACAGTATAGCATCTTTAGAAAAGAATCCGCTGAACGGCGGAATACCTGCAATAGCAATACAGCCGATAAGGAAAGTAATAAATGTGATTCTTATTTTCTTGCTTAATCCACCCATGTTACGGATATCCTGTTCACCACTCATGGCATGAATGACACTGCCTGCAGCGAGGAACAACAATGCTTTAAAGAATGCATGCGTCATTACATGAAATACCCCGGCCGTGTAAGCCCCGGCACCCAATGCAAGGAACATATAACCTAACTGACTAACGGTGGAATAAGCCAGCACTTTCTTAATATCATTCTGCCTAAGTGCAATGGTAGCTGCGAGTATGGCCGTAGCAAGACCAACGATTGCCACCACATTCATAGAAACTTCAGAAAGCGAATACAATAAATTACTCCGGGCAATCATATAAATACCCGCTGTTACCATCGTGGCAGCATGGATAAGGGCAGATACCGGTGTGGGGCCTGCCATTGCATCCGGCAGCCATGTATATAAAGGTATCTGTGCACTTTTGCCCGCTGCCCCAACAAAAAGCAATAATGTAATGACAGTGATATCTGTGCCACTCAGTTTAGGTGTAAACTTGTTGGCATCTGCAAAGGAGAACACCTCGCCATAATTCACACTTCCCACTTTAGCAATAATCCAGAAAATGGCGATAAGGAATGCCAGGTCGCCGATGCGGTTCATCACAAAGGCTTTGTTAGCTGCTTTGTTATATTCATTATTCTTGAACCAGTAGCCGATCAGCAAATAAGAACAAAGCCCTACACCTTCCCAACCGATGAACATGATGACATAGTTGGAGCCCATCACCAGCAGCAGCATGGAGAAGACGAACAGGTTCAGGTAGGCAAAATATCTTCCGAAGTGCTCGGGCTTTTCTTCGTGCATGTATGAGGTAGAATAAACATGAATGAGGAATCCGACACCGGTAATTATCAAAAGGAATAGGGAAGAAAGTTGGTCAATCTGAAAGGCAAAGGGGATGACCAGTTTTCCGACAGAAATAAAATCAAAATAGCTGGCAACATGTGTGTTTCCGTTCTTCACTTCCAGGAAAACCCAAATGCTCAAAGCAAAAGAAGCAAGGATAGCTCCGCAGCCAATCACACTAATCATTGGTCTGGACAGATGTTTTCTGCAGAGCCCATTGATCAGAAATCCAAGCAACGGCAACAAGGGAATGAGGTAAACGATATTTAAAGCATTTTTCATATTTAAACGACCTTATAACCCCTCCTTCGGAGGAGTTTGGGGAGGTTTTTAGTGTTTTAACCTGTTTAAGAAATTCACATCCACCGAATGAATATTGCGATACATCATCACAATAATGGCCAGTCCCACACTTACTTCCGCTGCAGCCACCACCATGATAAAAAATACAAATAACTGCCCGTCAGTCCCTGCAGTAGTTGCTGCATCAGCTACAGCAGCTTTCAGATGATGCATCTTTGAAAAAGCCACCAGCAACAGGTTCACCGCATTTAGCATTAGCTCAATGCACATGAAAATGATGATCGCATTGCGGCGTGTCAATACTCCAACAATGCCAATGCTGAACAAGGCGATGGACAGAAATATGTAATAATTTATTGGCATATAAAAAAGCTTTTAGCTGTTGGCCATTAGCCGTTAGCAGCTAAAAGCTAACAGCTATCGGCAAATAGCTTCTCTCATTCTTTCTTCCCAATCACTACGGCACCAATCATGGCGCTTAAAAACAAAACACTGCTTATTTCAAAAGGCACTACATAGGTGCTGAATAACTCTTTTCCTAAATTTTTAATCAGTCCGATCTCACCTGTTTTTACCAATGCCAGTTGTTGCTTCATATCAGAATCCTTCAATGCTGCCACCAGCACCAGCAGCAAACATCCTCCGGCTATGGCCCCGGCCATTTTCAACCAGCGATTTTTCTGTGGCTCGGTTTCCTTATTCAGGTTCATCAGCATGATAACAAACAGGAACAACACCATGATGGCTCCCGCATATACAATGATGTTCACAATAGCCAGGAACTGCGCATTCAATAAAATATAATGACCGGAAATAGAAAAGAAGGTGGCAATCAGCCAGAGCACACTGTGCACCGGGTTCTTGCTGGTAATCACCATCAGGGCGCTGAACAGTGCTACTACTGTAAGAAACCCAAATAATATTTGTGTAATGGTCATACCCCATCCCCTAAAGGGGAGCAATTAATTTTAGTTTATCAATTTTTTACCGCCCTGTTGCCCAACGCCTTTTCATACGCCTCTTTATCATCAATCGGGTGTGGTATCAGCAGGTCTTCCTTTTTATATATAAATCCTTTTCTTCCATAGTTGGCCGGGGCGAATGTCTCCGACAGGTAGATTGCATCCTTCGGACAGGCTTCTTCGCACAGGCCGCAGAAAATACAGCGCAGCATATTGATCTCATACTTCGCTGCATATTTTTCCTCACGATATAAATGTTCTTCACCCGGTAACCGTTCTGCCCCTTCCATCGTTATGGCTTCTGCCGGACAAGCCACTGCACATAACCCACAGGCGGTACAGTTCTCCCTTCCCTCCGCATCACGGTTCAGCACATGCAAACCACGGAATACTTTAGAAAAGCTTCTCTTCTGCTCCGGGTATTGAATCGTGGCTTTCTTTTTGAACAAATGGCGGATCGTAATGCCCATACCTTTCATAATATTCCAGAGATAAATGCTCTCCAGGAAAGTCATCGGTTTACGGTCAACCTGTTTTGCTCTATTTGTTAATTGCATACCCATTTCAAAAGTTCGCAAATATATTATTTTATGTTCCCGGCCACATTAATTCTATTTATCAATAATGCCACCCCTACGGGGTTTTGAACACATTCACCATTTCGTTCCGACGGGTTTCACCCGGCGCTACCAATCTGTCGCCCCTACGGGGCTTGTATATAATTTATCTTTCCATATCATTCCCGGAATACAAAAGAACTCTCAATCAATCGGGTTCCATAAGCCCCTCCTGCGGAGGGGTTTGGGGAGGGCGCTATTTCTTCAACCACAACACTACCGCCGCTGTAATCACCATATTCGCCAGCGCCAGTGGTATCAGCTTCTTCCAGCCAAGTTTCATCAGTTGATCATACCGGAACCGTGGTATCGTCCACCGTATCCATAAAAACACAAACAGGAAGAAAAATATTTTCGCCATCAATGCCACAGATCCAAGAATTGTAAGCATGTTGGAAGATAGTCCCCATTTGCTTTCATCTACAAAAGGTAAAATATCATATCCCCCAAAGAACACGGTGGCCATCACAGCACTGCTGATGAACATATTGATGTACTCAGCAAATAAATAGAACCCCAACTTCATGGAAGAATATTCCTGGTGATAGCCAAAGTTCAATTCATTTTCTGCCTCAGGTAGGTCAAATGGCGTTCTGTTACATTCCGCAAGGGCACATACAAAAAATATCATAAACCCAACAGGCTGCAGGATTACATGCCAGATATTATCTCCTGACATCTGATTACCGACAATACCACTCATTTGCAAGGTACCGGTCAGCATCAATACAGCAATCAATGATAGACCCATGGCCAGTTCGTAGGAGATCATTTGCGAAGCGCCACGGATAGCAGCCAGCAAAGAAAATTTATTATTGGATGCCCAACCACCGATCATGATGCCATAGACACCCAGGCTCACCACGCCGAAAACGTAAAGAATACCGATATTGATGTCTGCGATCTGCAGCGATATATCCCGGCCAAACATATGCAGTGTTCCGCCCCAGGGAATAACAGCGCTGGTAAGCAACGCCGTCATCATTGCCAATGCAGGACCAAGAATAAAAAGGAATTTTGAGGAAGCCAGTGGAATAATTTCTTCTTTAAAAAACAACTTGCCGCCATCAGCCAGCGGTTGAAATATGCCGAATGGTCCCGCCCTGTTGGGCCCGCGGCGGTCCTGCAGCCATGCCGCCACTTTTCTTTCTGCATACGTGGTGTACATGGCAATGAAGAATGACAGCCCGATAATTACGAGAATCAAAGCAGCTTTTTCTACTATCAACCATATGTCTAATGATAATAAATACATCCTTTTATATTAGTGTTCTTTCTTCTCAAAAGTTTTACTTGTTGTCGGCCCTTCAATCAAACTCAGGTCAACTGAAGGATCGTTCACATCACTCACTTCATGAATGTCCATCAGCAATTTCGGGTCCCTTCCGCCCATTACATCAGCAATTGTTTCTTTTGGTCTTACCAGGCCGGAATATTTATTCTGAGCAATCACTGAATGGCGGTTAATATTTGTAACCCCCTCAATCACCCAGTCACTTGCTTTCTTTTTATGAAAACGGCAGTCATTACATATCCAGCCGGGCTGGTTCCTTCCTCCTTCGTCGTCGGGACGAGCATAGCTCTGCACTTCACCCCATTCATCTTTTCTCGCAGTAACTCTCAGTACTTCGTCACCCCGTTGCCACAGTGTTACTTTGCCGCAACATTTGTCACAATTGCGATGTGCATCCATCGGCTTTGTAAACCACACCCTATTCTTGAAGCGGAATGTTTTATCCGTTAATGCTCCCACAGGACATACATCAATCATATTTCCGCTAAAGTCATTGTCAATCGCTTTGGAAATGTAAGTTGAAATTTCTGCATGATCGCCCCTGTCTAATATTCCATGTACCCGGTTATCCGTCAACTGGTCGGCCACATAGGTGCAGCGATAGCAAAGAATACACCTCGTCATATGCAATTGTATATACGGACCGATATCTTCTTTTTCAAATGTCCTTCTCTTGAATTCGTATCGTGTACCTTCTTTGCCATGGTCATAGCCGAGGTCCTGCAAGTGACATTCACCGGCCTGGTCGCAAATTGGGCAATCCAGCGGATGATTGATCAATAAAAATTCCACCACCCCGTTTCTTGCATCAGTTACTTTTTCGCTGGTGATATTTTTCACTACCATTCCATCCATTACATTGGTACGGCATGATGCAACAAGTTTCGGCATAGGCCTTGGATCAGCCGTAGAACCAGCAGCCACTTCCACCAAACAGGAGCGGCATTTGCCACCACTGCCCTGCAATTTGCTGTAATAGCACATGGCAGGAGGAGTAACATCACCCCCGATCTGCCGTGCAGCGTTTAGTATAGTCGTACCCGGCGCCACTTCGATAGTTATGTTATCGATAGTGACCTTAAAATTCGCAGGGGCTTCTTTTTTTACTTCGTCAGCCATAATTTGTTTCTCGCAGCGAACACAGCGAAGCGGCGGCGCAGCGATTTATAGTTCGTTAGCAATTCTTTTTATTCCTTCCTTCAGTAATACTACATTGAAGTTTATTAATAATCCCAGTTTCATATCGGTCAGCTTCAAGTAGGTAAGAACTTGTTTAAAATGCAAGTCAGCCAATGCCTCCACACTTTTAAATTCAATAATCACTTTATCATCCAAGATCACATCGGCCCTAAAACCAATATCCATTTTTATTGCTTCATGAACCAACGGTATTCCTTGTTGCCTTTTAAATGGAATCCCCGTCTTGGCCCATTCGTAGCAAAACACTTCTTCATAAACACTTTCAAATAACCCTGGCCCATATTGCCTGTGAATCTTAAAGCAAATATCCAATGCAATAGTCGCTATATCATTCTCGTTCATATTCGTTGCGTTCTTTGCTCCTTTGCGTCCGCTGCGTGAAACCCTACACCGTCACAGGAACATGAACCGGATCAGCATAATGCGCCAATCCAAAATTCCTTCTCTGCGCATCATCCGGGTTCGTCACATGCCATTCAAACTCATCCCTGAAATGTCGTATCGCTGCCGCCACCGGCCATGCGGCCGCATCACCCAGCGGACAAATCGTATTTCCTTCAATCTTCCTTTGTATATCCCACAACAAATCTATGTCGCTCATCTTTCCCTTTCCGGTTTCAATATTCCAGAGAATTTTTTCCATCCAACCTGTTCCTTCTCTGCAAGGCGAACATTGCCCGCAACTTTCGTGACGGTAAAATCTCGCCAGTGTAAAAGTGTGTCTTACCACGCATTGCCTGTCATCTAAAACAATGAATCCACCAGAGCCCATCATGGAGCCAGTAGCAAATCCACCATCGGCCAGGCTTTCATAGGTCATCATCCGTTTTTCCCCTTTTGCTGTTGTTAATAACAGATTCGCAGGCAGAATTGGAACGGATGAACCTCCCGGAATACAGGCTTTTAATTTTCTTCCATTAGCAATACCGCCGCAATACTCATCGCTATAAATAAATTCTTCTACCGAAATGCTCATATCAATTTCATACACTCCCTGCTTATTGATATTACCACAAGCAGATATCAGTTTTGTTCCCGTTGATTTGCCAATCCCAATTTTTGCATACTCCTCACCGCCCTCATTGATGATGGGAACAACAGCCGCAATTGTTTCCACATTATTTACTACTGTGGGACAATCCCACAAACCTTTTACTGCCGGAAATGGCGGCTTGATCCTGGGGTTGCCCCTTTTACCTTCCAATGATTCCAGCAACGCAGTTTCCTCACCACAGATATAAGCGCCGGCGCCACGCTGAACATATATTTCGCAATCAAAACCGCTGCTTAAAATATTTTTTCCCAGCCATCCGTTATTTTTCGCCTCGGCTATGGCCTGTTCCAGTATGTCAACAATCCAGTCATACTCACCACGGATATAGATATAAGAACGGTTAGAGCCTAATGCATACGCAGAAGTTATCATCCCCTCTATCAGCAAATGCGGAATGAACTCCATTAAATAACGATCCTTGAAAGTTCCGGGTTCGCTTTCATCTGCATTTACCACCAAATATCTTGGCACACCTGCGGGCTTTGCAAGAAATCCCCATTTCATTCCTGTTGGGAATCCTGCACCGCCACGACCACGGAGACCGCTCTTCTTTACTTCTTCCGTTACCTGATCAGGACTCATGGTTTTCAAAGCCTTTTCGACGCTACTATAACCACCTTCACGGCGGTACACATCGTAGAGCCTGATGTTTTCAATATGAGCTTTATCTAATAATAATTTTCGTCCCACTAATTAAAATATTACTATTTAGGTATTTTAATTTCGTTACTTATCCTGTCATTGTTAAAACTATAACTTCCGCCGCCCATTATACCTTTACTTCTTTTATAACTTTTCATTTCGTTATGCCATCTTGTGCCATAGCTGATATATCTGAATTTTTTATCAGAATAATAGTTGCTATATATTAATCCGAACACTGCACTATTTCTATTAACAGGCCTAACAAAAAAACTATTGGCTACTTCAACGTTTTCCACGAAAAAACTAAGTTTGTTTTTCACATAGTATGCTTCGCCGTAAATAGTATCCTTGTTCTGACCTCCTAGGAAAAAAAGCTTCCATTGATACTTGTCAACTTGATTCCTTGTCACACTTAACCTAACATTCGTAACAGTATCACAGCAATAATCATTTTTCCTTAAATCATAGTCCCCTTCCCACTCATCCATGTATACCAGTTTGCCTGTAAAACATGAATCAAGCAAAAAAATTATCCCAATTAAGAATAAAAACCTTTTCATTAAAGCTGCTTTATCCTTTAATCGCCTGTCTCGCAAACAACAACCACCGCTTTCCCTTCCTCACCCACACTTCCAGCACTTTCAAATGATAGTTGCCGGTGTTTCCATTTAGAGTCACATTAATATCTGCTACAAACCTTGCATGTGCCATATTTCCATTGATCACCACACTCAAACTGTCCTCTTTGATGCTATGATAATCGATATACCCTGTTTCCAGGTTCTTTATCATATCATTCTTTGTTTCAATCCAGCCATTGCTATGCCCATAACTCAGCGCTTTATCTGTCTGCTGGTTGATGGAAACCGTATTCTTATTCACCAGCGCCTGGTGAAATTCTTTCAACGTAGTTGTCAGTTTCTCTTCGTCAGTTTGTGCCAGGCTAACTAAAGAAGCAAAGAACAATAAACCGGAAAAAAGCAGCTTCATTCTATTCAATTTTTGTGGCTTGTCTCCGGGCCAGTTTCCAATCCCCTTTCTCTTTTATCCAAACCAGTTCAATAGACAGGTTCAGGGCAGATTCAGTTCCATCTTCCTTTTTCTCAGTCGCCCGGTACTCCTGGTTCACCACCATAGAATCTACCTGCTCCGAAACACTATAGAGACCTGATCCGGTCTTCGTATATCTTGACCTGTTATTCACAATACCCCTGATCGCTTCCTCTCTCGATTCTATCTTCCCGCTCGAGTGTACATAGCTCAGCGATGTTGCAAACAATTTTTCCAATGTTGCACTATCCTTTGTGCCAAACACAGTGTTCTCGAGTAATCTTGTATTCGCTAAAACCTTTATAGTTGTTTTTGATTGGCCAGCTGCCGTTATTCCAATAAAACAAAACAATATGATCAATCCTCTTTTCATATCAATTATTAGTTGCTGCGCTTTTCCTGCATTCTTCAATGATTGCATCCACTTTTTCTTTGGTCAGGTGTTCCCGGTAATTCTTTCCCATCTGCATCATAGGTGCATAACCACAGGCGCCGAGACATTCCACCGTTTTCAAGGTAAACATCCCATCCGCTGTTGTTTCTCCGGGTTTGATGCCCAGTTTATCATGGATATATTTAATGATATCATCACTTCCATTCAGCATACAGGGCCCCGTCTGGCAAACCTCAAACATGTATTTGCCTACCGGCTTTAAATTATACATGCTGTAAAAAGTGGCCACTTCATACACTTCAATGGGTAAAATATCAAGTATTGTAGCCACATAGTCCATCGCTTCGGTACTGAGCCAGCCTCCAAATTCCTTTTGGGCAAGATGCAATACAGGAATGACGGCACTCTTTTGTTTGCCTTCCGGATAAAAACTTATTATCCGTTGCACTTCTCTTAAGGTTGTATCAGAAAATTTCAAACTCATTATATTTTATTTCCGGCTTTGTCAGGCTGAGCCTGCCGAAGCCTAAGCGTCCAGTTCCCCGGCAATAAGATTCAAACTGCTCATCGTCATAATCGCATCGCTCAGCATGGCCCCTTTTGTCAGTTCTTCAAAAGCCTGGTAATAAATAAAGCAAGGCCTGCGGAAATGCAAACGGTATGGCGTTCTTCCTCCATCACTGATCAGATAAAATCCCAGTTCGCCGTTTCCAGCTTCCACCGACTGGTACACTTCGCCTTTCGGCATCTCTATTTCCCCCATTACAATTTTAAAGTGATAGATCAGCGCTTCCATCTTTGTATATACATCGGCTTTCTCCGGCAAATAATACTCCGGCACATCTGCATGAAACACTTCCGCATCCTTCCCTTTAAACTCCTGTACCTTATGATAAGCCTGCTCAATGATGCCCAGGCTCTCCCACATTTCTTTTTCTCTCACCAGCCAGCGGTCATAATTGTCGCCTGTAGTACCTACTGGAATATTAAATTGAAAATCCCCATATGAACTGTAGGGGGTATGCACCCTTACATCATAATCAATCCCCGCAGCACGAAGGTTTGGCCCGGTAAATCCATAATTCAACGCCCTTTCAGCACTGATAGCGCCGGTACCTATTGTTCTTTCCATGAATATCCGGTTACGCTGAAAAAGGTTTTCAAATTCTTTCAGCACTTTAGGATATTCCTTTAAGAATTTTTCCAGCTTTTGAAAAGCGATATCGTTGAAGTTTCTTTCAAATCCACCGATGCGGCCCATATTGGTCGTCAACCTTGCACCGCACACCTCTTCATATATCTCATAGATCAGCTCCCGGTATTGCATCACATAAAGGAAGCCGGTATAGGCTCCTGCATCCACACCCACAATGGAATTACAAATAAGATGATCAGAAATCCTTGCCAGTTCCATGATAATGATGCGGAGATAATCAACCCGCTTGGGTGTTTTTACTCCCAATAATTTTTCGCAGGTGATATGCCAGCCCATATTGTTGATAGGAGAAGAACAATAATTCAGCCTGTCTGTCAGGGTCGTTATCTGGTAAAGCGGTCTTCGTTCAGCAATTTTTTCAAATGCCCGGTGAATGTAACCGATGGTTTGCTCGGTGGATACAATTCGCTCCCCATCCAGTTCCAGGATATTCTGCATCACACCATGCGTAGCCGGGTGTGTAGGACCCAGGTTCAGCGTGGTGGTCGTCTTCTCAATACTCCCTTCTGGTAATTTGATATGGTGTTCTGTCATTGCTGTCTTTATCTTTTTTTTTGCCGGGCTTCAGTACTACTATCATCGTTCCTTGCGCCTGCCCGCCGTACAAGACTTTGGCAGGCGGGTCGCACACTTGTACGTTCTGTTCGCTTATCATCTTGTTTCGAAAACTCCTTTCTCTATCTTACTCCACTTTTCTGAACTTTAATATATCGCCCCTACGGGGTTCTAAATACATTTTTCAATTTTATTTCCCCGGATTTCATCCGGGGCTACCGACATTCAGCCCCTACGGGGCTGGCAAAACTCCCAATATATCGGCCATTACACCTCATGCCAAAAATTACCTACTGCTCTTATTACCAGTATTACCAGTAGTACAAAAAACAGGATCAGGATGGAACCAAGTATCCTATTATCCCTATACCATTTCATTAATATCAGTTAAAAGAAAAGACTCTTCTTAAGCCCCTCCTGCGGAGGGGTTTGGGGAGGCCGTCTATCTTCCAAACATTTCATCATCTTTATCAACCCTCGTTTGATCTTCTAATGGAAATTCTTTCCGCATAGGGAAGTAATCCATTTCATCCACATTCAATATCCTTTTCAGTTTGGGGTGGCCGACAAAATTCACCCCATAAAAATCATAGGTCTCTCTTTCCATCCAATTGGCGGCAGAGAACAAACCTGAGGCGGTATACACATCCGGTTTATTGATGTCTGTGAATACTTTGAAACGAATGCGGACATTATCCTCCAAATTATGAAGGTGATATATAACCGCCAGTTCTTTTCCCTTGTTATCCGGAAAATGAGCAGCGCACAGATCGGTCATGAAACGAAACTTCAGTTCCTCATCATCATACAAAAAATTAAGCACCTTCAGGTTCATTTCCTTTGGTGCCTCAAAGCTGAGCATAGTATAGGGTTCTTCAAATCCGTTTACCTGTTCTCCAAATTTTTCGATCAGCCGTTGTTTGATATGTTCGTTGGTCAACCCCATTTTCTATTGTATTCCGTAACTGTCTAATAATGCTTTGTACTGCTGCCCGTTCCTTCTTCTCAAACTTTCTTTACCCACCAGGTCCTGTATTCTTATTACACCATCAATAATGGCTTCGGGCCTGGGCGGGCAACCCGGCACATATACATCAACCGGCACCACCTGGTCTATCCCCTGCAATACGCTGTATGTATCAAATATGCCGCCGCTGCTGGCACAGGCGCCAACGGCTATCACCCATCTTGGTTCGGCCATTTGCAGATACACCTGCTTTACCACGGGTCCCATTTTCTTTGCAATGGTTCCCATCACCATCAGCAGATCACACTGGCGGGGAGAAAACCCAACCCTTTCACTTCCAAATCTTGCCAGGTCATAATGCGAGCCCATGGTGGCCATGAATTCAATACCGCAACAAGAAGTGGCAAAAGGCAATGGCCAGATAGAATTTTTTCTTGCCAGTCCGATCACTTTATTCAATGATGTGGCAAAGAAACCTTCCCCTTGGCGACCTTCGGGCATATCAGCCATGCTGATGTCGGTCTCCAGCGGTTTCTTAATAAGGTTATATGATACAGGACGAGACATTAATACCCCCATCCCCTAAAGGGGAGTTTTAAAATCACTCCGAAAAGTGAATTTGTTTATTGAATAAAAGACTAAAGAAAGTTTCAATGTTTTTCTTTAATCAAACCAATTAATCTATAAGAACTACTCTACCTAAGTCCCCCTTTAGGGGACAGGGGTTTATTCTTCCCACTTCAGCGCTCCTTTCTTAATGATATATATAAATCCGCAAAGGAAAAATCCAACAAACATCATTACTGCCCAAAAACCATTCCATCCCAGGTCCCTGAAGTTGACTGCATAGGGATAAAAGAATATCACTTCCACATCAAACAGTACGAACAAAATAGCTGTCAGGAAATACTTAATGGCCATTGGCTGACGGGCATCGCCATGTGTTGCTATTCCGCTGGCAAAGTTCTGCAGCTTATCGGAGGTTTTCCTTTTCGGCCCCAGCATATGTGTAACAAACAAAAGGAAAGCGACCAGGCCAACTGCAATAAACATCTGTATGGCAACCGGCAAATAAGAGCCGGAGTCAGCACTGTTCAGGCCAGTTTGAAGCAAATGAATCATAGGTCTTTATCTGCGGGCAAAAATAAGGCGGGTGGGTGAAATTACCTTAACTAAAATCATGCATTGCCATGAGATTGGTGGAAAAGAAAAATCCCTTTCGCCTGGTAGCAAAAAGGGACTTTCTTTAGTAAAAGAAGAAAACCGAGTTATTAATTCTTTACAACAGCTTTGCTGGTTGTTGTTTTAGGTTTTTTGGCTGCAGGTTTGGTACCGGCTTTGGCTGGCGTGGTTCCTTTGGTTGGTGTGGTGCCTGTCTGCTTTGGGCCAGTTCCGGAGGGCATTTTTTTGATCTGATCTATATACTCCTGGATCTTCACAGCATTGGCCGTATCTATATCATGCCAGCGTTGAAAATACAGTAGTGATTTTTCTTTATCTTTTGCTTTGTTAATATAAAAACCTGCAAGAAATCTCGCTGACTTTATATACTGTCCTTTGAATTTAATAGAATCTTTTTGTGAAAAATCAAACAATTTAATGGCATCAGGTACGGCAATGCTGTCCACTTTTACAGTATCAAGTATTACACTATTAATAAATGCCCAATCATATCCAAAAACCTGGTCAGGAAAATTATCCCTCATCACAACAGACAGGTCCCTCGATCTCGCATAATCATCGTTCTTATAATGAGCCTGCATCAGGTCAAAATAATCATTGATAGTAGTGGGTTTGGGCTTGAGGTCGATAACCTTCTGTATAACAAGTGCTGCTTTATCCCAGACCTTTTTCTCCTTAAAATAAGCTGCCCCTTTTTTCAACAGGTCGATTTTCAGCCCCATCAATGTATCAATGCCGATGCCCTGCATATAAGTATCCAGCACTTCAACATCTGTTGCTCCTGATTTTGCAAGAATATCCGCCCTTAGCTGGTAATCGTATAATGTAATGTCCTCAGGATTTTTTTTGGCAAAGAACGCATCGCTATTCCTTTTTGCGTTACCGTAATCAGCTTTTTGATAATAGGCATCTGCCAGCAGCCTGTATATTTTGGGCTTCGTTTTATCGCCCAATTCCTTCACAACTGTCTCAGCCCTGGAAACTGCACATTCAAAATCTTTTCTGCCCCAGCAAAGCTGTCCATACAGGTATTCATCCTGAATATCTTTTTCAGGCAGTTTGCTTTCGATGTACTTATTCAGGTACTTTTCTGCTTCAGGGTAATCCATCTTCCTGAACCAGGAGTCATAAAATAATTGATAATAAGCGAGGGTGAATTTTGAATCCTTTGTTATGGCCTCGTTCAGATACTGTAAAAAGGGCTCCCAGTTTTTTTGCGATGCAAATATTTGCGCCAGCCGGAAACTTGCCACGGCAAAAGATGGATTTACCTCCAATGCTTTCTTATAGGCAAGAAAAGCTTCTCCGCCACCTGTGCCATCACCAGCTTTACGATGGGCATTACCCAGTTGCAGAAGTGTCTCTGTGTTTTTAGGGTCTTTTGAGGTAGCTGACTTAAGCAAATCCACAGCATATTTGAAATCTCCTGTTTTGGAATCTGCAATAGCACGGCCAATAGCTGTTTGAATAACCGGGTCGTCGCCCCTACGACTGTTGCGGCTCATAGTCAGCGCCATCTCAAAATGCTGCCGGGCATCGTTGGGCTTGTTCTCCAGCAATTCAACATGGCCCATGCCTACCAGTACTAATGGTGCATTGGAACTGCTCTTTAAAGCCTTGTCATATAATTCCCTGGCCGAAACAAGTCGGGCACCCATGATCTCATCCGTCTCAAGCAAAGATTGCCCGAGCCAGTAAGTAGCTTCAATATTGTTGGGATTAACGGCCAGCATCTTTTCAAATACGGTAACTGCGCTTTTGATCCGGCCTGCATACAAGTGGTTCATGCCCTCCTGTATGCTCTGTGCTTTCAATCCCGATATCAGCAATAACAGGGATGTTGCAAGGGTGAGGGTGGTCTTCTTCATTTTACGGTTCTCTTTTACTGTTTGTAAATATAACTTTTTTGTCTACTCTGTCAGCCTGATGGGCCTGATGCCGAAATTTTTTAATACCTGCGGCACCAGGTAAGCCCTTCTGAAAATCAACTGTCCTATCTCTCCGGTCATAAATGCTGCAAATCCAAATCCAAGTCCTTTGTGGTTCTCTTTTAATGTATAAACCAAATCCCGTACCAGCGGGTAACTACGGTTGTAAATGTTTTGTTGGTAGGCTTTAACAAATCCCCCATCCTCATACGTACTTCCTATGCCTGCCACTCTTACCTTCTTCAAAAAACTCAATTGATCAGCGTCTTCCGGGTTACCGATCCAGCTTACGCCAATAAAACCGATGGCGCCCGGGGTTTTGGAGACATAATCAATCACTCCTTCGCTGCTGCGGGCTGCTACTGCTTTGGATGTCAATGAATCGCCGCGCAACACAGAGTCGATGATAAACCGTACCGTACTGGTTGCTTTCACCCCATCAAACACCGGAATTAAATTTTTCTTAAAGCTTCCCTGCAGGATAGCTTTTATATCTGCCATAGTAAAAATAGAGTCCGGTGCAGCAGGATTTACAATCACTGATATAGCATCTCTTGCCATTATAAAGCTCGAGGGTGAAATTCCTGCCGAATCTACCATAAAAGCTTTTTCGTCCTCATTAAACTTACGGGTGGCAATGATCATGCGAATGCTATCCACTTCAAAATCCCTGAAGCATTCCGCTTCCGGCTTGTAAAGAACATTGATTTTTGTTTCCGGGCGGTTGGACTGATAAACCTGCACCAGTTCATCCACCACCGGTTTAAAAGATTCATCAGCACTGATATTGATCGAGCCCCTGTAGGGCGTATCCGGTTTTTCTTTCTCCTTTTCTTTATACGTCTTACACCCTGCCAGCCATAACAGGCAAACAAGCAAAAAAAAGAAAGCCTTGTTGTTCATCCTGCAGCAACCAATCATCTGAAATAGTTTTTCTTATAGCCCTTGTATAACCGCCATGCCCCGTAGGCTATAAACAGGAATCCGAATATTTTGATTTGGAGAGTCGTAAAAAAATCGCTGAATCTTAGTCCAAGTTTGTCCTTCAGTAAAAAAAGTACGCCTAATACCACAAAAATGAACCCCATAGAATAATCCATGATAGATTTCATCAACGAAACCTGCTTCTTCTTCTTTTTTTCATATTCTTCAAACATGAGATATTGTTTTCGGGGGTAGCAAATTAGAGAAATTTTACTGTTCTGCCCCTACAAATGTTACAGGCAGCACATAGCTTACAGGAACATTCATACCGTTTTGAACGGCAGGCGTCCAGCGGGGCATTCTTTTACAAACCCTCACCACCTCCCGGTCAAACTCACCACCGCCGCTTGTCACTATTTCAAAAGTGTTGACAGCCCCATCCTTATCTACCTTAAAGCGGATTAAAACGGTTTTCTTTTCTCCATCTTCCAGGTCAGAAGGAGTTTGCAGGTTACTTGCTAAAAATCTCTTTAACGCTTCTGGTCCGCCGGGGAACTCTGGATTTCTTTCGTCGGGTCTAAAATCATTCCTGACCTCGGTGATGGTTGAAGTATTGCCATTGCCCGTTTCTACTGGCTGTTTTATCTCTTTGGGGATACCATCATCGGGTTTTCCTGCTTCCTTCTTATCAGATATCACTTTATTTTCTAAACTTGCCACTGTCGGTATTTGTTCTTTTACCTTGTTATCAGGTTTGATCTCGATTTTGCTGGTAAATTTTTCTGTTGCCACTTTCACAACAGGTTTCGGTTGTTCCTTTGGCTTGGGCTGCTCTTTCACCTGCTCTTTAGGTTTTTCAACTGGCATTTTGATCTCCGTGATCTCAACAATGCTCTTCTTTTTGTATGTAACAGGAACAGCAGTATTCTTCCTGCCAAAAGCCGATATCAGTACAAACAGAACTATCAACAGCATGGCTGCTCCCACTGCTGTAAGCAAACGTTTATCATATCCGCGGCGGAGTGCATAGGCGCCGTAATCTTTATTGCGGTTCTCGAACAAAATATCGAGAATATCTGATTTAAGAATTTCCCTGTTTGTCATGGTGTGTGTTTGGGAATTAGATGATATTCCTGGTCAATTCCACATTGCAGCAGCGTGAAGAAATAATTCTTAATTAATAATTATTAATTATTCATTTTGCCTGACATTTGCTTTATGAAGATTTTAATGGTTTGCCTTGGTAATATTTGCCGAAGCCCGCTGGCAGAAGGCATTTTACAGGACAAAGCTTTTAAGTCAGGTTTAACATGGAGTATAGAAAGTGCCGGCACCAACAGTTACCACACCGGTGAGCCGCCCCACCCACTGTCGCAAAAAGTAGCAAGGCTGAACGGCATTGATATCAGCAAACAAAGGGCAAGAAGATTCAGCGCTGAAGATTTTAAGGTTTACGATAAGATTTATGCCTTGGCAAAAGATGTGATGGATGATATGAAAAGAATTGCCGGCAGAAATTTTGATCCGGCTAAAGTTGATCTGCTGATGAATGAATTATATCCCGGTCAGAATATGGATGTGCCTGACCCCTGGTATGGGCCGGAACCAGGATATCATGAAGTGTATAAGTTGATTGATAAGGTTTGTGATAGTATAGTAAGGAAATATTCAATATACAATAATCAATATTCAATTCTCAAGTAGACCCCTTATGGCAAAACCATCATTACCACAGGGCACAAGGGATTTCGGACCGGATGTAGTTCGCAAGCGGAATTATATTCTTGATACTATTAAAAATGTATTTGAGTTGTATGGTTTTCAGCCGCTGGAAACACCGGCGATGGAGAATATTGAAACATTGATGGGGAAATATGGAGAGGAAGGTGATAAACTAATCTTTAGAATACTGGATTCTGGAAGTCCATTTTCTAAAGACCATTTAAGAGCTTTTATGGAATGGTTTTCCCTTGAGAAACACTTCACTGCAATAAGTCCGGCAGAAACAGAAAAATTTATGAAAGATGAAAAAAAATTGCATGATTTATTCGAAAGTGAAGACTATAAAAAAAGATATTTATCCAAATTTAAAAAGGATATTTCAGGTAAAGCTTTAAAATACGACCTCACCATTCCATTTGCCCGCTATGTGGCAATGAACCACAACCAGCTTACTTTTCCTTTTAAACGTTACCAAATACAACCCGTATGGAGAGCCGACAGACCGCAGAAAGGAAGGTACCGGGAGTTTTATCAGTGTGATGCTGATGTGGTGGGAAGTAGTAGTTTACTTAGCGATAGCGAAATGATCCATGTTTATATTGAAGTATTTGAGAAATTAAAAATTCCCAAACACAATTATACTCAACATCATGGATATTTTATAAAAATTAATAACCGAAAAATATTAGCTGGACTTGCCGACTTATGTGGCGACTTGAACAGTTTTAATACAATTACTACGGCTATTGATAAACTTGATAAAATAGGAACCGACAAAGTAAAAGATGAATTAGACTCAAAAGGGTTAAGTCGTAAGCAAATTGATAATGTTGAAGAATATCTCTCACTAACTACAGGCACTGTTGACAATAATCAGATATTGTCTAAGGCAAGAAAATTTTTTGAAAATAGCGAAATCGGCTCGAGGGGGGTTAACGAGTTGGAGTTTCTTTTAAATAATATCCCGAAACAACATTTTATCGAAGTAGATTTCTCTCTTGCAAGAGGTTTAAATTATTATACTGGTTTAATTGTCGAAGTAAAGATGGATCACACAACAAATATCAATCTAAAGATCGGTTCCATCGGCGGCGGCGGCCGCTATGATGATCTGACCGGCCTGTTCGGTGTTCCCAATATTCCCGGCGTGGGCATTTCTTTTGGCGTGGACAGGATTTATGATGTGATGGAAGAATTAAACCTGTTTCCTGCGAATGTCCATGTGGGCACACAGGTCTTGTTTTTTAATCTTGGTGAAAAAGAAAGCAGAAGATCATTTGAGATAATGCAACAGTTGAGGCAAAAAGGAGTGAGAAGTGAATTGTACCATGAAACAGCAAAATTTGACAAGCAATTCAAATATGCCGAGAAGAAAAATATCCCTCACATTATTATTATAGGTGAAAAAGAGATGGCAGAAAATACCTGCAATATAAAAACTCTGGCAAGCGGCCAACAGCAGACCATTGCCCAGCAGGAGCTGATCAATTATAGTTTCTGATTATTTTTCCTTCCGGATATTCATTCTATCAACCGGCAAGTAGTATTCCCGGAATATCCAGATACCGTTGGATTGTTTTTTCCCGTCCATTATATAACCGGCGGCCTCAATGTGCACTGCATTTACCTGCTTGTCTTCCCCACGCTGAAACACTGCCGTACCGCTGAACTGAACAATGAGGAAAGAGTCAACGCCCAATTGGGTCAGCGAACTGTTACCAGCTGCCGAATTCATTGACAATGCACCATCGGCAAGTACTACATCTACTGATGGAACAGGGCTGCCTTCAGGAAAAACATAGGCACCGGCATATTGCTGCAAGGTGTCTGCCTGGGCATTAACAGCCAGGAAACTTACTGATATGATGAGAGAAAGAAAAAGTTTTTTCATGTCGCCGGTTTTTGTTTTTTTAAAACGAAAATCAAGGCGGAAAGTTACAAATTGTAAGAAGGAATCTATGCATAATCAGCTATTTCTTCTAAAAAAAAGGTTGGCCCGTAATAAGCCAACCTGGTTCATAAAATCATCTCTGTTAGTTTTGAGCTATGCTTAATCCCACTTTGGAGTAGTTGAAATTTGCTTTCAGGTCTGAATTGTCAACCAATTGCAATACCAACACTCTTGATCCGCTGGTAGCCCCGGGATTTAAAATGGGAATAGATATCATACCGAAACTGGAATTTGCAGGAATAGTTCCTGTTCCCGGCAACGCCGTATAATGTGTTCCTTCTACAGCCGTCGATTCCAGCGCTACCACCTGGTATTTAAACTGTGCATCCGATGACCTATGTGCGCCTACCAGGTTAATCCGAATCTGAATAGTGCCACTGGTTCTTGTTATCAATGGTTGCGATGTATTTGTTGCAGCTCCCATAGTAGGAACTCTTGTCATTATCGGGTAAGTAAGCCCTGCTGCATTTGCATTCCAGGTTGCAGCATCAAATTCGACCTGTGTGCCATCAAATGTAATCGGGTCGTTTTTGGTACAACCAATAAACATCAGGAAGGCCGGTATAGCTAATAAAAATATCCTTTTCATAATTTTTTGTTTTGCTTTATTAATAACCTGCATTTTGTTTTAGATTCGGATTGCCATCTACTTCAGCTTGTGGAATGGGCGCCAATATCCGTGTGTCTGTGAATGCAACGGTATTGTAATGTGGCGATTTCACAAGATCGGCACCCAGCCTTTTCAGGTCAAAAAAACGGTGCCCTTCAAAAGCAAATTCAATTCTTCGCTGCCTGATGATTTCAACTAATAGCTGGGCGGGTGTAAGTGCATTATCCGCTATTTCAATAGCGGAGCCAGTATAGCCGGTGTACCTTCTTGATTTAATCACCTTCAGATCAAGCAAGGCTTCTGCAGGATTATAAACAGGCGAACCTGGCGTTGCCTGTGCCTCCGCCCGGTTAAGATATGCTTCCGCTATCCGGAGAACAGGAACATTGTCCAAATTGATAAATCCATTTTTTCCAATATACTTGGTGCATTCTGTTTTAATATTTCCACGACCGGCTGTGCCCGGTTCATACAACAGGTTTCTTACGTCATTGCTTCTTGTTGCAATAACATGATTAAGACCAAAATTGCCGGTGGTCATACCGCCCTGCAGTGTAATACCTAAGTCAGTTAGCAAGGTAAGAGTTGGAACGAGGTCTCCGAATCCGCCTGTGGTTGCCTGATTGCCGGGTGTAACTAATGTGGTGAAAGAAGTCTGCAATGACTCATTAACACCTATATTTTCACCACTTGTAGCAAAAACAACCTGGAAAAGTGTTTCGCCATGTGTAGCGGACCTCCAATTGTTCACATAGGTTGCTGTCGTGGTCATTTTTCCGCCGGCAATAGCAATGCAGGAGTCAGCCCACCTTTTAGCGTCGGTGTAGTTTTTTCTATAGAGACTTACACGGGAAAGCAATGCCTGTGCTGCTGCTTTATTGGCAAGGTTGGCCCCCAACCCGGGATTTAGCAATCTTGCATTGGCAGCAGTAAGATCTGCCACTATCAGGTTATATATGTCATCAATAGGTGCCCTGGATGGTTTGTAGGCAAGGGCTGCTTCTGCAGTTGATATACCCGTTGTAGTAAGTGGAACCCCGCCTTTGTCTTGTGCTGCTACAACAGCTCCAGGGATATAAGCATACACCCGTACCATATCAAAATAAAAAAGGCCCCGCAGGAAATACAATTGCCCCTCCCACCTGGCCCGCTCTGTTGCACTAATTACGGGACTAAGAGTTAAACCGGGTAATGCCTCAAGAATTAAATTAATCTGGTTGACTCCAGCATAGCTGTTGGTCCAGATGGTTCCGGTAAAATGTGCTCCTTGAGTATTGTTTGCTTCAGGCAACAGACGACCGGATTTATTTGTAGCGAATCCATTATCGGCCAATGCCTCGGGATGAGTGATCATGTCCCTTCCGTATTGACGTGCATTTTTCAACCTTGCATAAAGCCCGGTGATGGCAGCTTCAATTGCATCTCTTGATGTAAGAGCGGAACTTGCATCGATTGACTGGCGTGGGGATATCTCCAGTTGCTTTTCACAACCGGATGCCAAAATAGCGACAAGGCCAGCTGCGGCTATATATTTTAAAAAATATTTTCTCATATACTAATTATTTAGTGGGGTTAAAAACCAAGTTGAACACCGAATGTGATATTTTTCGTTTGTGGAATAATGCCTGTGGCAGTACCTACAAACTCTATATCGTAACTAAACCAGTCGCTGATAGTTGCCAGATTTGTTGCCTGCATATATATCCTGGCAGAAGCGATTTTGGCTTTCGATAAAATTTTTGCCGGAATATCATATGATAATAAGACATTTTTCAGCCTGATGTAATCTGCCTTAAACCACATCCTGTTACCTGATTGTGCACCCGATCCTTTTGACTCGGCGCCGTTTGCATGAAAGCGGGGAATAGAAGTGATCTGGCCCGGAGTGGTCCACCTGTTATCATAGATATATTGCAGTTCGTTGATGCGGGCAATATTTTCAAACAGGAAATTAACCTGACCATCCGTAGCCCAACGACCAGCCTCACCCTGAAAGAATACATCCAGTGTAACGCCTTTATACTTAAATGAACTTCGGAACCCCCCAAAATATGGAGATTCTGCTGTAGGACCGATAACTACCCGGTCTTTTGCCAATACCTGGTAAGTAAGATTGCCGAGACTGTCATACCACATAGGTCTTCCGGTAGCAGGGTTTACACCTGCATATTTTTGAGTAAACAATACACCAATTGGCTCACCAACCCGTATACTTACGTTTGAAGGAAGTACACTAAACCCTCCATACAGTTCGGTTACTTTTTGCTTATTATAGGCAAATGTGAAATTTACATTCCAGTTGAAACCGCCGGGGTCTTTGGCCCTGAAAATATCGGCGCCAATAGTTACTTCCACCCCTTTGTTGCTCAATTTTCCAATATTGGTTGCTATAGATGAAAAGCCTGTCGTTTGCTGTACCGGCTGGTTCAATAAAACGTCTTTGGTTTTTTTGCTATACAATTCAATACTCCCATTAACCCGGTTGTTGAATAACCCGAAATCTATACCGAGGTTCATAGTTGTTGTTTGCTCCCATTTTAAACTGGGGTTTTCCAATTGTGAATAGGCAATACCAGCACCTCCGTTATAAACGCCGCCGCCGCCATAGAGCCCCAAACCATCAAAATTGCCGATCTGGTCATTACCTACATTACCATAACTCAAACGCAATCTGAGGGTGGATATAGCTTTTGAATTTTTGAGAAAAGATTCCCTGTCTATATTCCAGGCTGTTTTCACACCAGCAAATGTTCCGTACCTGAATCCACTTCCAAATCTTGAAGATCCATCATAACGAACTACGACTCCAATCAGATATTTTTCCTTATAAGCATAATTTACATTGGTAAAAACGGCATTTCTCCTGAAACCGGTGGAAGTTTCGCCCACAGCCAGCGGGTTAGCTGCATTGCTCAAAGAGGTAAACTGAAAAGTGGGAAAGCCATCACCTGATTCCGTGGTATTGGATTGGTTTTCCTTTCTGAATTCATATCCAACAAAACCATCTACTTTATGATTTTGGCCAAACATGTGATTAAAATTCAATGTAGCGAAAGTATTGATGTTGGTATTGTAGTCAGTCTCCAGTTGTACTAGGCCTTTCCGGTTGAAAGCATCTGCTGTTCGGGAATCAGACACTCGTTTTCCATGCAATAGCCTATAGTCAATGCCTGCAAATCCCCTCGCTGACAACCATTTCAAAATTTGATAATCAATATTGATGTTCCCTACCAATTGGTTGGTTCTTTGAAAACCGCTGTTATATGCATTTACCTGGATAATGTTTTGATTCAACACCCCCACTATATTAGCGGGTACATTTCCGGGTG
Organism: uncultured Chitinophaga sp.; assembly: GCA_964358155.1. Lineage (GTDB taxonomy): Bacteria > Bacteroidota > Bacteroidia > Chitinophagales > Chitinophagaceae > JJ008. Next base: position 5,383 of record CAYHPA010000012.1, on the reverse strand, counting down.
TTCCATAATAGGAGCCATCAGTTTTATAGATAGGATTAGTGGGAATGATACCCGATGCAGAAAATGCAGGGCTCCCCAGGAAAGATCCGCTAACTGCGAAAGGAACCTTTTGCTCGAATGAACTGATGCTGACCGAGGTTCCGAATGATAATTTCTCTGTTGCCTTATTTGTAATGTCAGCTTTGAGTCCGTATCGTTCAAAATCAGCTTTTGTTACTATAGTGCTTTGCTTGGTAAGAGAGGCAGAAATCCTGAAGGTCGTCCTGTCATTTCCTCCACTTGCACTCAATTCATAATTATTGATATTGCCATTGGTGATCGCTTCCTTTTGCCAGTCATAGCTGGGGATAAGGGCAATTGCAGAATCAGCTTGGGCATCTGTAAAAGTTGCTGCCCCTGTGACCCTTAATTCATTGAGTACTGTTCTCTTTACAGTCAGATTATTAGCAGGAAGATTAAAAAAAGAACCATAAGCTTCTGCTCTTAGCTGATAGTACTGAGGTCCATTTGTTACGTCAAGAGTTTTTATGGGTCTGATTGTTCCAGTATAAAAATTCGCTGTAAATCTTGTCTTGCCGGATCTTCCTTTTTTTGTAGTAATCAGTACAACCCCATTTGCAGCGTTTGATCCGTAAATAGCGGCTGTGGCAGCATCTTTAATGATATCAATAGATTGAATATCATCGGGGTTTAAAAATGCAAGGGGGTTTGATTCTGAAAAATTTGCATCGCTGCGTGTATTCATCTGCACACCATCTACTACATAAAGCGGGGCAACACCTGCCTGGATGGAGCTGCCTCCGCGAATACGAACATTAATGCCGCCTCCGGGAATGCCGTTATTAGCCTGAACTAATACACCAGCAGCCTTGCCCTGCAAAGCCTTATCAAGTGAAAGATTTGGAAAATTTTCTAATTGTCTGGCGCCTACACTGGAAATCGCACCTGCTTCATCCCGCTTTTTTCTTGTTTGTGTAAACCCAACCACAACTACTTCGTTCATTGGGTTATTGGTCAGTTTCAATTTGGCCTCAAAGACGGTACTTTTCCCGATTGTGAGGTTTTGCGTTTCATAGTTAACGCTGGAAATGACTAGTGTTGTGGCATTTGCAGGAATTTGCAATGAAAAACTGCCGTCAGCCTTAGTGACGGTACCTACTCTGGAGCCCCGTACCGTTACCGATGCGTTTGCCACCGGAGAACCACTTTCGTCTGTGACTTTACCTGAGATGGTTTTTTCCTGTGCCGAAGCCCAACAAAATAGGCATAACTGGCACATGAGCAGAATTAGTGCTTTTCTCATTTGCGTAGTTTTTGGTTGTAGAAGAAATAATGGTAAAAAATTACGATATTTTATATTCAATTCTTCAATCTGTGAAAAAAATTACATTATATAAACATCCCCAGGGTGCGGACACACAAAACCCTTACGGGTTACTATATTTTGTACTTCCTGTTGAAATCAGAACGTATCGTTTAGAGGAAGGTTGCCTTAAAAGCTAGTTTAGGATGGAAGATTGTGAAACGAAAGATGGCGTGTAAGTCAATATTAACCGTTTTCATATATCACGGCGGCCCCCTGCCCTACTCCCACACACATGGTAACCAATCCATACCGGGTTCCGCTTCTTTTCATTTCATGCAATAATGTTGCCGAAGTCCTTACACCGCTGCATCCCAGCGGATGTCCGATAGCGATAGCACCGCCATTCACATTTACTTTATTTATATCAAGTCCAAGGTCACGGATGCAGGCAAGCGATTGGGAAGCAAAAGCTTCATTCAGTTCTATTAAGCCAATATCAGTAATTTTCAATCCCGCCCTTTCCAATGCTTTTTTGGTGGTGGGCACCGGGCCAATGCCCATAATGGATGGGTCAACACCCGCTACAGCCATGGAAATAATTCTTGCCTGCGGTTTCAGTCCATATTTTTTTACAGCCGTTTCACTTGCCAATAACATAGCCGCCGCGCCATCGTTGATACCAGAAGAATTTCCGGCCGTTACTGTTCCGTCTTTAATAAATGCAGGTTTTAATGCTGCCAGTTTTTCCAAAGATGTTTCTCTTGGATGCTCATCCGTATCCACTACAGTTCTATCCTTTCCTTTTATTACCTCAACCGGAATGATCTCATCTTTCCATTTGCCGGTCAACCTTGCAGCAAAATATTTTTGTTGAGAGGAAAGGGCAAATTCATCCTGTTGCTCTCTTGTTATCTTCCATTGCTTAGCCACATTCTCTGCCGTTTCTCCCATGGAAAATGGATGATATAGTTCAGCCAGCTTTGGATTGACGAACCGCCAGCCCGTGGTGGTATCAAATACTTCTGCCTTGCGGCTCCATGCCTCATTGCTTTTGCTCATTACCAGAGGCGCCCTCGTCATACTCTCCACACCGCCTGCAATAATCAGTTCCGCATCGCCGCACATAACCTGTCTTGCAGCATCCATTATGGCCTGCAGACCTGATGCACAAAGCCTGTTCACTGTATTTCCAGCTACAGTAACAGGTAAACCAGCCAACAATGCCGCCATTCTCGCCACATTGCGGTTATCTTCCCCGGCCTGGTTAGCAACGCCTGCAATCACATCTTCTATTGCATTTATGTCAACAGAAGGATTTCTTTTCAGGAGTTCTTTAATGACATGGGCCAATAAGTCATCTGGCCGGATAGTGCTTAAAACTCCTCCGTATTTTCCTATCGGTGTTCTGATAGTATCAATGATATAGACTGGTTGCATAATATTGTATGAATCATCAAAAATAATCAACCCCCGGCAATCGGAGCTGCTAATGTAACTTTGTCCGATGCAGAAGAACAAAGTGCGAAATATCAGGACACTGACCCTTGCAGATATTGAACTATATTTTGAAGAGCTGGGCGAAAAGAAATTCCGGGCCAAACAGGTGTATGAATGGCTATGGCTGAAGCCAGTTCAGCATTTTGATGGCATGACCAACCTGAGCAAGGAACTCCGTAATAAACTAAAAGAAGATTTTATCCTGCAGGGCCTCACCGTTGATGCCACGCAGTATTCGGCTGATGGAACGGTAAAAAGCCGCTTCAAAACACATGATGGTCACTTGGTGGAAGGTGTTCTGATACCCACTAAATCAAGATATACTGCCTGTGTTTCATCACAGATCGGCTGTTCGCTCAGTTGTAAGTTTTGCGCCACAGGCTATATGGACAGGAAACGGAACCTTGATTTTGATGAGATATATGACCAGGTGGCGCTCATCAACCAGCAATGTGAGAAGATATACGGAAAGAAACTGACCAATATCGTTTTTATGGGCATGGGTGAGCCTTTGCTGAATTATAAAAATGTATTGAAGTCCATTGAACGCATTACTTCACCTGATGGAATGGCCATGAGCCCACGGCGCATCACTGTTTCTACAGCCGGCGTAGCCAAACAAATAAGACAATTGGGCGATGACAATGTGAAGTTTAAACTGGCATTGTCGTTACATGCTGCTAATGACATCAAGCGACATGAGATCATGCCGGTAAATGATACCAACAATATCAAAACGCTGGTGGATGCGCTGAATTATTTTTACAAGCAAACAAAAAACGAGATTACATTTGAATACATTCTCTTCAAGAATTTCAATGATTCATTAAAAGATGCGGATGAGCTGATAAAGCTTTACCGGCAGGTTCCCGTCGATCTTATTAATATTATTGAATACAACCCCATTGATTTTGCCAAATTTGAAAAACCGGATGAAGAAAAGGTGGAAGCCTTTATGGAATATCTTGGGAAAAACCGGGTCAATGCCCGCCTTCGCAGGTCAAGAGGAAAAGATATTGATGCAGCTTGTGGCCAATTAGCAAATAAAAATTAATGCTCCGGCGGATAAACCCGCCTTCGCAAGTCAAGAGGCAAAGACATTGATGCTGCCTGCGGCCAATTGGCCAATAAAGAGGCCTTTAATACCTGATTTTGACCTTTTACGAAGATTTTCCTACTTCTCTTTAAACCCTGCTCATTCTTCGGGGTCTGTTTACCGTCAATTTTTTTATTCAACAAGCCCTGCCTGCTTTCGCTAAGGCTTCAGCAGGTACGCCGAAAGTTTTTATATCCTTTCGGCGTCCAAACTAAAAATGAAAAACATGAAAAAGATAATTGCCCTCTCCCTCGTTGCTGCTGTTACCGGCCTTTCAGTCAACGCACAGGAAATACCCGAACGTAAAAGAGAAGGTTTCAAACATCATGAACAGCACGGCCGGATGCAACATCATCGTGGTGGATTGGATATGAAGAAGCTGAACCTCACCGATGCACAGAAAGAACAGTTCAAAAGCCAGCGGGAAAATTTCCGTAAGCAGGTGGAAGAACTAAAAAAGAATGAGGATATAACAGTGAAAGAATGGAAGAGCCGGATGGAAAACCTCCGCAAAGAGAATAAGACAAAGATGGAAGGCATTCTCACTAATGATCAAAAAGCCCAGATTGAAAAAATGAAGACCGAGCAAAAGGCCATGTATGAAATAGATGCTAAAGCCCGCGCAGAAAAAATGAAACTGAAGCTTGGACTAAGTGATGAGCAATCTGCCAAAATGGAAAAGAACAGAAAAGAAATGGCCGAAAAGATAAAATCCATCCGTGAAAACAAATCACTGAGTGATGAAAAGAAAAGAGAAGAAATGAAAGAGCTGATGAAAAAACAGAAAGAGACTATGAAGTCCATCCTGACAGAAGAACAAATGAAAAAATTACAGGAAGGAAGAAAAGATAGCCCCGGCGGTATGCACGGCAAAAAACCTGAAAAGAAAGAAGTAATATAGATTGATCCGTTCGTTAGGTAAACTGCCCCGGCCAAAGCGTCGGGGTTTTCTTTTATCACGACCATTGACATTGCTTATCTTCGCTGCTCACTACTGTTGTAAAACAGCAAACCCCGCACATGAAAAAGAAATCAACTTCCGGCAAGGCCACACAAACCCACAGCTTCAGCAAGTTCTCCCAAAAGAAAAGCAACGCAGCGATCAAAGAACAATTCAAACAGGAAAAAAGAAAGTTCAAGAAGGAAAGGGAAGAATTTTTTGACAAGAAAAAGGCAGAAGCAAGAGGCCAGAAGCCGGAAGCTGGTTCACAGCAGGCCCCCGTTTCCCATAGCAGGCCTGTGAACTCCAACCTTATGCCGTTGAATAAATTCATTGCACATGCAGGAGTGTCCGCCAGGCGTGATGCCGCTGAAATGGTAAAGAATGGATTAGTTAAAGTAAATGGAGAAACAGTGACAGAACCGGGACACAAAGTATCTTCCAAAGACGAAGTAAGAGTAAATGGCAAAAAGGTTTTCTTAGCAAAAAATCTTGTGTATATCCTGCTCAACAAACCTAAAGATTACATCACCACTACTGATGA
>CAYHPA010000011.1:0-34385 GCA_964358155.1 uncultured Chitinophaga sp. | reverse complement strand
TGCGGTGTTTGGAAAGCGCAATGCGTAAAAAAATTACTTAAAAATGAAGAAGATATAAAGAGAAAGACAATAGCCCGTCAATACCTTTGCTCTTCAATTAATAACATGTACTTTAAATCTTTTTCCGCCGTTGCAATAATAGTGTTGCTGCTTTCCTGTTCAGAATCAAAAAAACTCAGTACAGCCGCCACTGCTGACAACCTGAAAGCCCACATCGAATACCTGGCGGATGATAAACTGGAAGGAAGAAGAACCGGTACCAAAGGAGAAGAACTGGCAATGAACTATATCATGAACCAGTTTAAGAAAGCCGGGCTTGAACCCAAAGGAACGGAGTTCTATATGCAAAATTTTCCATTGAAAGATGGAAAGGCGATGGGACACAACGTAATTGGCTATATAGATAACGGGGCTGCAACAACAGTTGTACTCGGCGCACACTACGATCATCTCGGCTATGGCGAGGATGGCAATTCAAGAAGCACTTCAAAAGAACCCGCCATTCATAACGGAGCCGACGATAATGCAAGCGGCACAGCAGCGCTGATAGAGCTGGCAAGGGCGCTGAAAAAATCAAAAGCAAAAAACAACAACTACCTTTTTATTGCTTTTTCTGGCGAGGAACTTGGCCTGTTTGGTTCAAAATATTTTGTTGAAAATCCAACGATTGATCTGAAGACAGTTAATTATATGATCAATATGGATATGCTGGGAAGGTTGAATGACAGCGCCAAAGTTCTGACGATAGGAGGGTTTGGAACTTCCCCTGCATGGGATAATTCGATAAATAATAACGAATTTTTCAAACTGCCGTATCCCGGCGTTAGCCCGCAGTCGCTTGTTATTAAAGTTGACAGCAGCGGTACCGGGCCCAGCGATCATACTTCCTTTTACCGAAAAGATATTCCGGTATTATTTTATTTCACCGGCCTGCACTCCGATTATCACAAGCCAACGGACGATGCAGATAAAATAAATTATGACGGGGAGCAAATCATTATCCGGCATATTTTACACCTGATTGAATCGCTGGACAGCAAGGGTAAGCTTGCATTTTTGAAAACAAGAGAAACACAAACCACCACATCGGCACGATTCAGCGTAAGCATGGGTATTATGCCAGATTATACTTTTTCCGGAACAGGGGTAAAGGCCGATGGAGTAACAGATGGCAAACCGGCACAAAAAGCAGGGATAAAGGCCGGGGACATCATTACCCAACTGGGCGATTACACTATCAACTCTCTGGAAAATTATATGCAGGCATTGGGAAAATTTAAAAAAGGCGACAAAGCAAACGTGAAATATAAAAGAGGAAATGAAACCGGGGAAACGGAGGTTGAGTTTTAATAATGGAACACGGATAACGCTGATAAAACAGATAAAGACGGATATGGAACTGTTGAACAAAGAAATTACGGATAAAGTATTAAAAGCGTTTTACGCTGTATACAATGAGTTGGGTTTCGGCTTTCTGGAAAAAGTCTATGAAAACGCAATGGTCATTGAGTTGCGCAAATTGGGGCTGGATTGTGCAAAACAGCATCCAATCAAAGTGAAATATGAAGGAAATATAGTTGGCGATTATTTTGCCGACATTATTGTGGAAAACACCGTGATATTGGAATTAAAGGCCGCAGAAGCAATTGTAGAGGAGCATGAATTGCAGCTGATAAATTATCTAAAAGCAACAGAAATAGAAACGGGATTGCTTTTGAATTTCGGTAAAAAACCCGAATTCAAAAGAAAGATATTTACAAATGACAGGAAAAAAATCCGTCCGACTCAGTAACATCCGTGTCATCTGTGTGCTATTTCGTAATTTGTACTCAGAATTTCTAACCCATGGCCGAACGCAGCCCGAAATTTGTTCTCGACACCAAAGCGATGACCGAAAGCTTTTTTGATGACACCCGGCTTCTCGGCATCATGGCCCCCGTAAAAGATTACCAGTTTTGCTGGTACCTGAACAGCAGTATCGGGCTGAACTTCCGCATCAACAACGATCTTGAAATAAAACTTACCCGGAAAAAGCGGCTTTATTTTTTTCCTGTTTATGAATATGCCGAGCCCACCCGTTTCCTGTCGCACTATGTGTACAAGAACCAGTTTGACGGCGAGTACCTGCTGCCCGAATTCAAGCATCTTGATTTTTTGTGGATGATGAAAGGAGATGAGGTGAGTGATGATTCTTTACAGGAAACTATCCAGACCATAAAAATAATCAACAGTGTGCAGCTGGTGCTGGAGCTGGACGTCGTGAAAATAAAGAATAAAGAAAATCTTGTTTTCTAAAAAATGCAAACACCATGTGGGAAGAAAAGGATAATAAGCTGTATAAAAAATTTCAGTTTAAAAACTTCAGCGAAGCCTTTGCCTTTATGACCCGTGTAGCCATTGAAGCGGAAAAGATGGATCATCATCCGCTGTGGACGAATGTGTACAACACTGTTGAGATATGGCTCAGCACCCACGATGCCGGAAATATAGTAACAGAGAAAGATAGGAAGCTAGCCCAAAAAATCGACACTTTAATTCCTCCCCTTTAGGGGCCGGGGGTATGCCTTTAGCTTCCACCATATTAATGATTCGCCCCGCTGCCTTTGGTTTCAATGAAGAAACCGCAGCCAACAACTATTTTCAAAACAACCCCGGTCTTGATAATGACAAACTGCAGCAAAAAGTGCTGAAAGAATTTGACAACATGGTGCAGACGCTGCGCAGCCATGAAATTGATGTGATGGTAATAGAAGACAGCAAAGAACCGCCCAAGCCCGATGCCATCTTTCCAAATAACTGGCTCAGCACTTCGCCCGATGGAATTGTTTCTGTTTTTCCCATGTATGCGCCCAGCCGCAGGGCCGAGAAGCGGAATGATATTTTACAACAACTGGCAAAAGAGTTTATAGTAAAAGATGTGCAGGACTGGAGCGAATACGAAGCAGAAGGAAGATTTTTAGAAGGAACGGGCAGCATGATAATTGACTACGACAATAAAATGATCTATGCGGCCGTGTCGGAGCGTACAAGTTTATCCGTACTGGAAAAATATGCAGGCGCCAACCATTGCCAGGCTATTGTTTTCCTGGCCACCGACAAGAACGGCATGCCCGTTTACCATACCAATGTGGCCATGACGCTGGGCGAAAATTTTTGTGTGCTCTGCGAAGAAGCGATTGAAGAGGAGTGGGAGCTGATAGCGGTGCGGCAATTGCTGGAATCAACCAATCATAGTATCATTTCTATTACAAGAGATCAGATGCACCATTTTGCCGGCAATATGCTGGAAGTAAAAAATAAAAAAAGGGAGAATATATTGATACTAAGCCAGACTGCTTTTAACTCTTTACGAAAAGAACAAAAACAAATGCTGGAAGCGTATGCAAAACTATTACCTATTGCTGTGCCCACCATAGAAGAAGTGGAAGGCGGCAGTGTGCGATGTATGATGGCGGAGGTTTTTTTGGAGAGGAGATGATATTTACTATTTAATTTTTCTATCAAAAGTAAATAAATGTTCTTCTTCTTCGTATTGTACTTGTGGGCTTGAAAAATCAATAATCTTTTGACTTGGCATACCGTTGTTAATATCCCAATATGGCGGAGTATATAGAACTCGCCCAGTTTCACCTTTCTTAATCATAAATGTATCGGAGGAATTCAGTAAAACAAATTCATACATAAATCTTCCAAAGTAAACTAGAACAATTTTTGTTGGCAGTCTAAAATCTTTAAATTCTTCTCGTTTCTTAAACGTAATTGAAAACGGGTTACAGAAGTAGTTTGGGAAAGTAAATACAAGTACTTTGCAATATTCTTGCAATTTGTTGTCTAAATCTGAAGTATTGATTATTTTTTCTAAATGAGGGTAGTCCACCAACTCATCTTCTCCTAAAAGCGAATAGCCAATTTTAAAAAGCACTTTCATAATATGCAAAGGCACATATGGGGTTTTTTTTGTTCGAAATATTATAGAATCTTCTTTCTCATTGTAAATCGCTTTTTTAGGATCAGATGCTTCAATTAGAATCTTATGGTTTCCCAACTCATCCTTTTCTGAATATGCAACTAAGCCATCGTTTTTAAACTTTGGAATATTCCGATGTCCCTCTAAAATGTCTGTTGTTCTTAATAATCCTATTGAATCCGCAAAGCTTGTTTCATATACTCCAAACTTCAAATTGCAGGCGTCACATTCTATATTGTGTATCAAATATCTGTTTCCGAGAAATTGGGGAATAACATGCGCATTATTTCGAAAGAGAGTATCGGGAAATCCTTTCTTACAAAATCTACAGACCCTTTTCTTTCTTGGTTTTACTGGGGGATATTTAGTTGCATACGGAGCAACAACATCAGGAGCATAAAATTGGATAAATTCTTCAAAAGCCGCTAAATAAACACCGGAGTAAATGTTTTCAATCCGAAAATTGACAAATTTTTTTTCTGTATAATTATATGTAGGAAAAATCCACTCCATTTTCAATATCATTTCACCCAAACCATCTTCTCGCTTACTGCAATCATTTTCCCAATCGGAATTATATCTCCCAAAATATTTCTCACTTCCTCCAAACTTTCTTCCCTTACAGCCACCAGCAATCCTCCATTCGTCTGCGGATCGGGCAAAAGTGTAAAGGCTTCCATTACGTTCACACCCCGTCCGACCGGGTCATCCGGGCGGGCCTTTTCAAACTTCACTTTATCACTATAGCTGCTCCAGTTTCTTGTAGTGGCATCCGGGAAAATGCGCTGAGCTATATATTCTTTCACTCCCGCGGCAATGGGTAGTTTATCGTAATAGATTTCTGCACTCAGTCCGCTGCCCTCAGCCATTTCTATTAAATGCCCCAACAGGCCAAAACCAGTTACATCCGTCATGGCGGTTACTCCCTTTATCTTGCCGAGTTCTTCGCCAATTTTATTCAGTGCAGTCATTTGTTCAATCATCACCGGCAGGTGTTCTTCTTTCAGCAAACCTCTTTTTTGTGCAGTAGATAAAACACCAACGCCAAGAGGTTTTGTAAGAAATAAATGATCACCTTCCTGCGCCGCATTGTTCTTTTTTAAATTTTCTATGGGCACAATGCCGGTTACCGCCAAACCAAATATCGGTTCGGGAGAATCAATGCTGTGTCCGCCCGCCAATGGAATACCCGCTTCTGCGCAGACAGTTCTTCCGCCTTCAATTACTTTTTGCGCCAGCTCCACCGGCAATTTCTCCACCGGCCAGCCAAGTATGGCAATTGCTAAAAGCGGTTTTCCGCCCATAGCATATACATCGCTGATGGAATTGGCAGCAGCAATTCTTCCAAAATCAAATGCGTCATCCACAATGGGCATAAAAAAATCGGTGGTGGAGATCAGGGCCATTCCATTACCCAGGTCATATACCGCCGCATCGTCTTTACTGCTGTTGCCCACCAACAGATTTTTGTTATCGGGCAAGGCAATGTTGCTTTTTAATATTTCATCCAACACTTTAGGGGCAATCTTGCAACCGCAGCCTGCGCCGTGGGAGTATTGTGTAAGTCGGAGAGAGTCGGGAGTCAGGAGTTGGGAGTCAGGAGTCATTCAGCAAATTTCGGGATTGTTGAGAACAGTACCATAAACAGACTCTTGTCACTCCGACAAAGGAGGAGTCTGAGAGAATATGCACAGTACTCTGTTTGAAAAGTTTTGGGTGCCTCGTTCCTCGGCACGACAAATGATGATGCTATTTTTTTCTCCTGAAAACTATCCCTGCACTTTTTTGCAGATCAGAACTAAAGCGAAGATTATACACATCATCACCATCGTGCACTACGAGGAGGCCTGTATTGGGAGGATATTTTCCCAGGTTGTCCGCAAACAACACCAGCGAAAAATCCTCATTGCCCGGAGTGATATAGATCGTTTTTTTAATCGCCTTTGATTTTAATCCCTGTTTTGACATCAGCACTTCGCCGTTCATGAACACACTCACGGTGTCACCATCTATTTCACCATTATCATAAAGCGATAACTCCAAACTGTCGGATTTGAAATTGACTATCTGCGAAAATTCAGACCTCCTCCCTTCAATCACAGTGGAGCTTTTTGTTATCTCAGCATCTGTTTTCGGGGTTACCGGTTTTTCTACTGCTGCAACTGGTTCAGCTTTTACCTCCACAATTTTTGTTTCTGTTTTTGTGATGGCTGGATCAGGCTGCTTTGCGGGAGCTGTTTGATTTTTTACAACAGGTTGTTCCTGCTTCGTTGTTGTTTTGCTGACAGGGGCAGACACAACAGGCTTAGCTGTTTTGTTTTCTGTTTTTTCTGTGGCAGTCTTTATCGCCGCAGTCGTATTTGTAGCTGGAACAGTCGCCAGGGACTTCTTTGGTTCAGTAATTGTTTTGTTTACTGATGATGGGGCCACAGAAACAGTTGACGAAGGAATATTCTTTGTATCGGTCTTTGCCAGGTCAATGTCAGATTGTTTGTTGATGGAAGGCAATCCCGCTTGCTTTTCAGAAATTGTTTTATCTACGGAAGAAGGCACTATTGCAACACTTGACGAAGGAATATTTTTAGTGTCGGCCACGGACAGGTCATTATCCTGTTTTTTTATTGAGACCAATACGCCATCCGGCTGTGCAATCGTTTTATTTACAGAAGAGGGTGTGATGTCAATGGAAGAAGCAGGAATATTTTTTGCATCTCTTTTGGCAAGCTCGTCGCCCTGTTTATTTATGGAGACCAGCGGTTGGTCTGTCACTGCGTTTTGCAGGGTGGGCTTATCGGGAACAATAGCAACATCGGTGTTGTCGATGGATGGCCTGTCGGTGTATTCTGATTTTATTTTTTCCGGCTTAGCAATTTTTACAATGAAAGGTTCCTCTTTCTTCTCTTTATAAAAAGCTACATCATTGGCAAGGTTCAGTTCCTCCAGGTGGGGAAACAACTTTGACATCGCCATATCTTTCTCTTCTTTCAGTCCCACTTTACCCGTTACGGTATAATATTTTTTTGTGGCATTGGTTTTCCATGTGCCTTCCAGGTACCAGGCGCTGTCGCTGTTGTTGCGGCGGAAAGTGCTGGTTACTTTCACACCCTTGTCCAACTTTCCCCGAAAATTGTAAGCAATGATTTTATCATCTGTTACTTCGCATACATCGCCTACAATAGTTCCTTCTACTCTTTTTACAATGTAGAAAAGGGTGTCGTTCACAATAAACTCGCTGCAGGAATAGCCATACACTTTGCCTTTGTATTCGGTCAATGCAATTTCAAATGACTGATCTTTTCGGACGGTGCTGCTGTCATTGCTCATGGCGCCGCTCCACAGGCCGGTCAGTGATTGGGCAAAGAAAAAAAGAGGCGATAACAGGAGTATCGTCGTGAGCTTAAGACATTTGATATTGATGCCGGAAATAGGGGACAAGCTGGTTGGTATTTTCAGGGGTTACGGATTTACATTCAATCTTTTGTAATAACGAATTTAACCCCTCCCGATTGTGCAGCGCTTTCAAATAAAACTTATCGTAATATTTCAACAGGATGCGGAAACTTTCTAAGGTATTTCCCTCATCAAGTAACTGGATAGCCATTTTAGCATCAAGCCCGCCTAGTCTTTCCCTGATTCTTCCAATGGCATCAATCATCTTTTGCTTATCAAGTTTGCCATATTCTTCCGTAATATGCTTTAGTCTTTCCTCAAAGGGAATATCTAAAAAATAAACCGGCGACTGCCGCATGGTTTTCCAGATATCGGTTGGAATATTGACAAGGCCGATACGCTGGGATTCGTCTTCGATCCAGGCCCCCTCCAAACCTCCCCGCAAGGGGGAGGCTTTACAAATTTCCCTTAGGTCGCAGCCTAATAAATTCTCAAACATCTCCTGCGCCGGCTGCTTGGGCATTCCGATATTTCCAAAAGCAGAACCTTTGTGGTTGGCGATATCTTCCAGGTCAATAACGGATTCGCCTTTTTCTTTCAGCGTCTTTAATAATTCTGTTTTACCCGAACCGGTATAACCACCGAGTATATTGAATTGAAAAGGAAGTTTGAATGTTTCAAGTACATGTCTGCGGAAACTTTTATAGCCGCCAACGAGTGTATAAACTTTGAAGCCATACAGATCCAATAGCCACGCAACACCTGCGCTGCGCATGCCACCACGCCAGCAGTAGACAAGGACAAGTCTGGAGTCGTTAGTCTTTAGTCTGTTTTGCCCGGCTTCCGACTCCTGACTAACGACTAACGACTCTGTATCCTCCACCATCTTTTTCATCTTCGGTCCAAAAAAATCAAGCCCGATTTTTATGGCTGCTTCACGGCTTTGTTGTTTATAAGCAGTACCGACGATTTTTCTCTCTTCATCGCTGAACAAGGGTAGATTGTTTGCACCAGGGATATGTGCATGATTGTATTCGCCCGGGCTGCGTACATCAAAAACTGGATGCAGCTTTGCCAGCTCCAAAAATTGTTCAATATGTATTTTCTCAACTGCCATTAATTTATTTGTCACGAAACCACACTAAATAACACGATTTTTTTTCACTTCGTGAAAAAAGAAAGATTCTGGCCACAGATTTACACAAATGAACACAGATTATAACCCCCGAACCCCGGGTTCGTTATTAGCAGACAAAGCTAAATATTGTGAAGAAATAATCTGTGTTAATCCGTGTTCATCTGTGGCAAAAAAAAGCCACCGAAACTTCAGTGGCATCTTATTATCCTATTTTACGGAACGGGATATTATCTGTTCATACTCGCCAGAAATTCCTCATTGCTCTTAGTGCCTTTCATCCTGTTCTGCAGTTCCCGCATGGCTTCTTCGGCATTCATATCGGTAAGATAAACCCTGAGCAGGTTCATCCGCTGCAGCACATCTTTTTCCAGCAACAAATCATCCCTTCTCGTAGAAGAAGCAACAATATCAATAGCCGGGTAGATACGTTTGTTGGAGAGTTTTCTTTCAAGCTGCAACTCCATATTACCGGTTCCTTTGAATTCTTCAAAGATCACTTCATCCATTTTGCTTCCGGTATCTACCAGCGCTGTTGCAATGATGGTTAATGAGCCACCGCCTTCAATTTTACGGGCTGCGCCAAAAAATTGCTTAGGTTTTTGCATGGCATTTGCTTCCACACCGCCGGACAATACTTTTCCGGATGCAGGCGCCACCGTATTGTGCGCCCTTGCCAGACGGGTAATTGAATCCAGCAATATCACCACATCGTGTCCGCACTCTACCAGGCGTTTTGCTTTTTGCAAAGCAATGGTAGAAACCTTCACATGTTTTTCTGCAGGCTCGTCAAATGTAGATGCAATCACCTCGCCTTTGATGCTGCGTTCCATATCGGTTACCTCTTCGGGTCTTTCATCCACCAGCACCACCATCAGGTAGCACTCCGGATGATTTTCTGCAATGGCATTGGCCACCGCTTTCAGCAACATTGTCTTACCTGTTTTCGGCTGTGCTACGATCAAACCCCGCTGTCCTTTGCCAATTGGTGTAAACAGGTCCATTATTCTTGTTGAATAATCCGAAGCAGTTGTAAAGAGATTTAATTTTTCATACGGGAACAATGGCGTCAGGTAATCAAAAGGCACCCTGTCACGAACTTCTTCGGGGCTTTTGCCATTGATGCTGTCAACTTTTAATAACGCAAAATATTTTTCGCCTTCTTTGGGGGGGCGAACAGCTCCGCAAACCGTATCGCCGGTTTTTAATCCAAAAAGTTTTATCTGCGAAGGTGAAACATATACATCATCAGGCGAGGACAAATAATTGTAATCGGAAGAGCGGAGAAAACCATAACCATCGGGCATCATTTCCAGTACGCCTTCGCTTAATATCACTCCGTCAAATTCAATATTGAATTGTTGCTCACGCCGCTGGGGATAAAATTTATTTTGTCCGGCACCGGATGGGTTTTCGGCCGACTGCTGGTTACCGTCGTTCTGAACCGTTTCAGCAGGCTGGCTTTCT
Organism: uncultured Chitinophaga sp.; assembly: GCA_964358155.1. GTDB lineage: Bacteria > Bacteroidota > Bacteroidia > Chitinophagales > Chitinophagaceae > JJ008. Next base: position 24,426 of record CAYHPA010000011.1, on the reverse strand, counting down.
TCGGCTTTATTTTCCTGTTCGGCATTCATTGACTGTTCTTCGTTGCCGTTGGCTTCTGCTACAACGTCTTCTGGTTTTTTACGGGCTCTTTTTATTGGGGCCTTATCTTCTTTCTTTACAGGCATATTGGGTTTTTTAATGATTGTTTTTTCTTCACCGCCACTTTCTACTACGGCCTCTTCGCTGCTGATGCCCGTAGTGGTTTTGATGATGCGTTTACGTTTGCCATCATCGCTGGGTTTAGCGCCTTTGGAGCCGGCAATAGCCTGGCTGTCTAATATCTTGTAAACAAGATCCTGCTTGCTTAGTTTTTTGGCGTTAGGTATTTTAAGCTGCTCGGCTATGTCCAGCAACTCAGGAACGAGCATGTCGTTCAGTTGGAGAATATCATACATACAAAAATCTTGAGGTTAATCACAACTCGGAGTCACCAATCTTAGAATCTGAAAATTTTGGGTTTATGTTGAGCGAAACAGGCGGGTAAATGATGAGCAAAAAAGCCTGGGAGAACTATACTTATCAGCCTCTTTCCGCCACAATAATACGGCTAATTCGGGAAAATCAAAAATTTTAGACATTACAGGGATTTTTCCCGGATTTAAAGCCTTGATTGGGCAGGTATTGCGACACTCCTTTCAGGGCTCTGTTCGCTATTCAGCAAATATAAGCGGCGAACTTTACGGGAATCGCCATTTATAGTAAAGATCTATTATGGCATATTTAAACCGGAATAGAAATCCCTATCTAACCTGCCCTTCATGTTCTACCTTTGCCCTTCGCAAAAAAAAGGAACAAATGTTCAATAAGCGCATCAAAATAAAAGACCTGCTGGCACAGGAGCCTCAGGGGCAGGAAGTAACAGTAATGGGCTGGGTGCGCAGCTTTCGCAATAACCAGTTCATTGCCCTCAATGATGGAAGTACCAATAATAATATACAGGTGGTGGCGGGGTTGGGAAAGTTTGATGACGAGTTGCTCAAAAGAATAACCACATCCGCTTCGCTGAAAGTAACGGGAACGATTGTACCATCGCTGGGCAAGGGGCAAAAGATGGACCTGAATGCGGCAACAATTGAAATACTTGGTGACAGCGATGCAGAAAAATATCCGCTTCAATTAAAGAACAGGCCGACATTGGAGTACCTGAGAGAAAAAGCCCATTTGCGTTTTCGCACCAACACATTTGGTTCTGTGTTCCGTGTGCGTCATGCCCTGGCGTTTGCTATACATAAGTTTTTTAATGATAAGGGCTTTGTGTACATGCACACGCCGATTATTACCGCAAGTGATGCGGAAGGCGCTGGTGAAATGTTCCGGGTAACAACATTACCTATTGATGGTACAGCGGCAAAAAATGAAGACGGCAGTATAAATTTTAAGGAAGACTTTTTTGGACGCACAACTAACCTTACTGTCAGCGGACAATTAGAAGGAGAACTCGGCGCAACTGCTTTTGGCGACATCTATACATTCGGCCCGACATTCCGGGCAGAGAATAGCAACACTACAAGACATCTGGCTGAATTCTGGATGATAGAACCGGAAATGGCTTTTTATGACCTGGAAGACAATATGAACCTTGCGGAAGAATTCATTAAATACATTATTAAGTATGCGATGGAGAATAACCGGGAAGACCTCGAGTTCCTGGCACAACGGTTAGCAGATGAAGAAAAACAATTGCCGCAGGACAAACGCAGTGAAATGGGATTGATGGAAAAACTGGAGTTTGTTCTCAATAATAATTTTGAAAGGCTTACCTACACAGATGCCATTGATATTTTAAAAGACAGCAACCACAACAAGAAAAAGAAATTCCAGTACGAGATCAGCGGCTGGGGTATGGACCTGCAAAGCGAGCATGAGCGATACCTGGTGGAAAAACATTTCAAGAAGCCAGTTATTCTTTACAACTATCCTGCTGCTATCAAAGCATTTTATATGAGGCAGAATGAGGACGGAAAGACCGTAGCTGCCATGGACATTCTGGCTCCCGGTATTGGTGAAATTGTTGGCGGCTCACAACGGGAAGAACGATTGGATAAGCTGGAACAAAGAATGAAGGATATGCATGTTCCTGTTGATGAACTCTGGTGGTATCTGGATACAAGACGTTTCGGCACCGTTCCCCATGCGGGTTTCGGACTGGGCTTTGAAAGAATGGTGCAGTTTGTTACCGGCATGACGAATATCCGGGATGTGATCGCTTTTCCAAGAACGCCGGGAAGTGCTGAGTTTTAAAAAAATGCCCCGAACATTATCCGGGGCATTCACAAATCAAATTACAGGTAATTACTTCTCATACATTTTGTTTTGTATGGCGCTCACTTTTTCCATAAACTCCAGCGACTTGGTTGGATCGGTAATCGTTTTAGAATAAGCTGTTGAAGCATTTAGTACGTCAGTGTACAGTTTGGTTAGTTCCACAAAATGACCGGAATATTTCGGATCGTCTTTTTGTTTTTTCTCATCCGCCACACGGGCATCCACTGCTTTCTGCATGGCATCCAGTATAGAAGCTTCATCCGTTAATGAAGCGATATCAATTTTTGGCACCATACCATCATCGCTGTTGGCGGGGCCAACCGTTGTTTCTGTGTCAGGTTTTCCATCATCTTTCTTTTTGTCTTTGCCGCCACAGGAAATAATAAGGAGAGAAGCAAAGAACAATGTTGCAGCAAGGAGAAGTCTTGGTTTCATGATAAATTGGTTTGATTGAAAAGAAAAGGTACAAATAGTTAGGTAACAATATGGAATATTTCTTTGGGGCTATCTAATCGTAAACAAAATAAATGGCCAATATAGAATCAGCGGTCAACGAGAACCGCAAAGCAGGCGTACGGCGTGCAGGGAAACACAATCTTAGAATTGATATGACGCCTATGGTTGACCTTGGTTTTTTGCTTATCAGCTTTTTTGTTATTACGGCTGAGCTTAGCAAGCCAAGGGCCATGAAACTGTATATGCCGCATGATGGAAAACCCACACCCAGTGCAGAATCAAAGACGATCACTTTTCTGACAGGCGCAAACAGTCAACTCTTCTATTATTATGGCGAAGAAAAAGATGCAGGTACAAAAAATCCTATCACTGCTATTTCCTGGAGTGAAAAAACCGGTGTTGGAAGAATAATTAAAGAAAAGCAACTGCAACTGGACGGGACAAAAGGAGGACGAAGTGAAATGGTTGTGATTATTAAGCCTGGAAAAGAATCAACCTATAAGAATGTAGTGGACATATTGGATGAAATGACCATTCACCAAGTTACCCGCTATGCAATAGTAAAACCGGGAGAAAAAGACTCTTTATTCCTCTCAAAGACCAACCAGGCACTCTAGCCGGAAAAAATCTCAAAAAAAAGTGTGACTCTTACTTCGGCTCAAGTAGCTGAAAAAGAGTTCTTTTTATTTTGAAAATATCAAAAAAGCCCAGTTACTCTAAAAAATATGGTACTTTGTGTTGCATAGTACCAAACATCGCCCTATCTTTGTGCTGTAATTGATAAACTGATAGGAAATGAATATTGAAAATACACAGAGCCAGATGCGGAAAGGGATATTGGAATTTTGTATTCTCTCCATTATTCGCCGGGGTGAGGCCTATCCCAGCGATATAGTGGAAGAAATGAAAGCAGCCAATCTGCAGATACTGGAAGGCACACTGTATCCCCTGCTTACCCGGTTGAAAAATGCAGAGATGCTTACCTACCGCTGGGAGGAAAGTAATTCGGGTCCGCCCCGAAAATATTTTTCACTGACAGAAAAAGGAGAAAATTTTTACAAAGAACTGGAGCAAACCTGGAAAGAACTTTCAAACGGGGTAAATGCACTGGCCAGTAAAAAATCTGATGAACCCTTGACCAACCAATAAAATAATCAACTTCAACCACAACGATTTTCAAAATGAAAAAGATCATTAATATAAACTTAAGCGGCCGGGTAATACCCATCGAAGATTCCGCTTATGAAAAGCTGCAGGCTTATATAGAAAGTTTGCGCCGCTACTTTGCCAATGAAGATGGCAGGGATGAGATCATCAACGACATTGAAAGCCGTATAGCCGAACTGCTGCACGAAAAAATAAACAAAGGCGCAGCAGCAGCAACGGATGAAGATATCAATGAAATAATTGCCTCCATGGGCACGGTGCAGGATTTTGAAGCAGAGGAGAAAGAAAATATAGCAGCATCTGCTACTACTTCTTCATCTTCTTCGGCACAAAACGAGCAGCAATACAGCTATTCAGAAAAGAAATCAAAAGGAAGATTGTACCGTGATTCAAATGACAGGTTCATCGGCGGCGTGTGCAGCGGTATTGGCAATTATCTTAATATAGACCCATCGGTAGTCAGGATATTGTTTGCTATCATCACTTTTGGGGGATTTGGCCTGGGCTTTTTAGCGTACATAATATTATGGATAGTGCTGCCGCCAAAAGACCTGGAAAGTTCTTATGGCAAAAGATTATACCGAAACCCCGACAACAGGGTTTTAGGTGGTGTTGCCGGCGGCATAGCAGCTTATTTCAACCGCAGCACCTCTACTATCCGTATCATTTTTGCCGCCCCCATTCTCCTTAGCATCCTTATCAACATATTAAGATCAGCTACACATAGTTTTGACGCTGGCTTTGCATGGAATATTGGTTTTGGCTCTCTAACCGGCACTTTTATCCTCACCTATATAATATTATGGATAGTGCTGCCAGAGGCCAACAGTGATTACCAAAAAATGGAAATGCGTGGCGAAAAGGTGGACGTAAACCGCATTCGCCAGAATGTAAAAGAAGGAATGAGCAATATGAAAGACCGGGTGAAAACCTGGAGCGAAGAAGTAAAAACATCGGCACAGAACATTGGAAACCGGAGCAAAGAAATGGCGGGAGAATTCCGGGAAGAAGTTCGTCGCAGCGGTGGCGGCATTGGTCATGCCATCGGGGTAATATTTAAAGTGTTCTTCCTCTTTATTGCCGGCACTATTGCATTTTCTTTATTTGTAGCGCTGATTGCATTGGTGTTTGGCGGCGTAGCCTGGTGGCCCATCAATAATTTTTTATGGACCAGCAAGTGGCAGCAAATTTTTGCCTGGGGCACATTGATTTTCTTTTTGGTAGTACCGCTGGTAGGCTTTGTTACCTGGGTCATCAGGCGGCTCATCCGTGCAAAGTCAAGAAACAATTACCTCGGCTGGACTTTTGGAGGTCTTTGGTTGCTTGGGTGGATTTGTGCAGTACTGTTCGCTTCCAGCATCGGCAAGGATTTTAGTGTTTGGAAAAATGACGGAGGTACAGAACTGAGTCTGACCCAACCCATAAACGGGAAAATGATTGTAGCCGTAACAGGACCGGAACTGGAACAAACCGGAAATATGTGGTGGATTGATGATGAAAGCCGTGGCTGGGATATATCTTCTGATACACTAAAACTGTCGACCGTAAAAATTGACGATGTTTTGCCCAGTTATGATGCCAGCTATCATGTTATTATAAAAAAATACAGTTATGGCAGGAACACGGATGAAGCGATGAACAGGGCCATGAGTATTCAATATAAAGCGTCGTCAAAAGACAGCATACTGGATTTGGGAAGCGGCTATGCTATCAGTAAGGAAAATAAATTTCGTTTTCAACAGGTGCATGTGGAGATACTTGTACCGGTAGGCAAAAAAATAAGATTTGATGAATCAGTAAAAGAAAAACTGAGCCAGGTAAACTTTAAGATCAAAAGGAAACGTAAAAAAGGTGTAGGGATAACAATAGAAGACGATAACTATGACTGGAAAAATCGTTTTGGCTACGAAACAGGCGTTGATTATACAATGGGCGAAGACCGCCAGCTGCACCACCCCGATGGAAAATCTGTGTCAGGCAACACAGCTAATGACAAAAACGAATCAACTTCTGCAGACGATATTCAAAAACAGCTGGAAGAAGCCCGGAAAAAGCAAAAACAGGACAGTATAGATAATATTAAGAAGATAAAAGATCTGGAAGAAAAACAAAAGGAGAAAGAAACCAAATCAACAACAATTAAAGGGAAAAAGAACAAAGAAGAGAATGTATTTGCCGGAAGTCCCTCACCCGTTTTTTCTTTGGTACAATATTTTTGATCAACTCGGTTGAGATCCCGCCCAGGCGGGATTGGTTGAAGCCCTGTAAAACGGGAAAGAGAGGCCCTGCTAACAGGGCTTTTCTATTTTGGTTACATTTGCGGACAATTCACAAGCAGGATGATAAAGAATACACCCTTTACAGAAAAACATATTGCCCTTGGCGCTAAGATGGCCGCCTTTGCCGGCTACAATATGCCCATCAGTTATACCGGTATCAACGATGAACATGCAGCCGTAAGAAAAAATGCAGGAGTGTTTGATGTAAGCCATATGGGAGAATTTATTCTAAAAGGGCCACATGCACTGGACCTGATACAAAGGGTGACAAGTAATGATGCGACAAAGTTGAAACCCGGACAGGCACAATACAGTTGCCTTCCCAATGAAGAATGTGGAATCGTAGATGACCTGCTGGTGTATTGCATTGAAGAGAACAACGTATATATGCTGGTAGTAAATGCTTCCAATATCGAAAAAGACTGGAACTGGATAAAGCACCACAATAAGCAGCATGCAGAGATGCACAACATCTCTGATAAGACCTGTCTGCTGGCGATACAAGGGCCGAACGCTACAAAGATTTTACAGCCATTGGCCGAAATGGATATACTGAACCTGAAGTACTACACTTTTGTAAAAGGAAAATTTGCCGGAGCAGACAATGTATTGATAAGCGCAACGGGATATACTGGCGCAGGCGGAGTGGAAATTTATTTTGAAGACAAAGACGGCGCTGCCGATAAAATATGGGATGCCATATTTGCCGCAGGTACACCGCAAGGTTTAAAACCTGTTGGCCTTGGCGCCAGGGATACATTACGATTGGAGATGGGCTATTGTTTATATGGAAATGATATTGATGATACCACATCCCCATTAGAAGCCGGGTTAGGCTGGATAACGAAATTCACCAAAGAGTTTACTTCCAAAGAAATTTTTGCGAAACAAAAAGCAGAAGGAGTGGAGAGAAAGCTGGTAGGTTTTGAAATGATAGAAAAAGGGATTCCCCGCCAGGGCTACGAAATAAAAGATTATACCGGGGCAACGATCGGCCATGTTACGTCGGGCACACAATCTCCCAGTCTCGGTAAAGCGATTGGTATGGGATATGTACGAACGGCCTTTGCTCCCATCGGTTCGGAGATTTTCATTAAAGTGCGGGATAAATTATTGCAGGCGAGGGTTTCCAAGATACCCTTTGCATGATTTTTGAATACGGATGTCCGAAGCCAGATGCCGGAGGTCAGATAGAAATTTTCAAACCAAAGGCTTTCTCAGACTTCGTACCTCTTAGCTCAGACCTCTTTTTATGCCGACAATTCATCTGACTACATTCATTGCTGCACCGGTCAACGTGGTGTTTGACCTGAGCCGCCATATCGGTCTGCACAAACAATCCATGGAAAATTTTAAAGAAGAAGCCGTGGCAGGAACGAGATTCGGGTTAATAGAAAAAGATGAAACCGTTACATGGAAAGCCCGGCATTTTTTTAAAAACAGGCTGCTTCGGGTAAAGATATCTGAAATGAAAAAATCGGAAATGTTTACCGACGAGCAGTTGCAGGGGGATTTTAAGAAGATGAAACATGAACATCATTTCAAACCCTGTGATAACGGCACCATCGTTATTGATCTTTTGTATTTTGAGTCACCATATGGAATACTGGGAAAATGGTTCAACAGCCTTTATCTTACCAACTATATGAAGCGTTTGCTGGAGCAGCGGAATAAAACCATCAAAGAATTTGCAGAAAGCGAAAAATGGAAGATGCTGTTAATTAAATAGCCAACTCCTGCAGTTAATTTCTGTTCCTTTATTTTTGTTGTTACCCAACCATGAGCAATAAACCAAGCCTCCACACTTCCCTGTCACCGGCACTGCTGCATTTATATGACCTGAGCAATAGTATTGTTGTTATCATCGATGTGTTCCGGGCCACATCCACTATTGCCGCAGCACTGCACAACGGGGCAAAATGTGTGATACCGGTTGATTCTGTTCCCAAGGCCATTGAAATAAGCAAAAGTATTGGCGGCATTGCTGCCGGAGAAAGAGATGGTAAGAAAGCAGAGGGCCTGGAGCATGGCAACTCTCCCATGGAGTACGGCCGGGATTTTATTGAAGGAAAAACACTGGTATTGACAACCACCAACGGCACAAGGCTGTTACAAATGGCGCTGGATAACAATGCGGACACTATCATTTCCGGTTCATTTCCCAATCTTTCAGCTGTTTGTGATTTTTTAAGTGCAGAAAAGAAAAACGTAGTGCTGGGTTGCGCCGGATGGAAAGACCGCTTTAACCTGGAAGATACTTTATTTGCCGGGGCCATCATCCACAGGCTGAAAAAAGAATTTACGATTCACTGCGACAGTTCATTGATGGCGGAAGGCATTTATGATAAACATAAAAAAGACCTGATCGGGTTTGCGCCAAGCCTCACACATTACCATCGCCTTGTTGAAAGATTTGGTTTGATAGAAGATATTAAATTTTGCCTGACCAATGATGTTGCAAATGTATTGCCCGTGTATAGTGACGGAAAGTTGGTAGTGAAATAAAAAACCACACAAGATACTTCATTTTTTACTCATAGTTGCCACATAAAAATTATTTTTTATTTATCGCTTTTTACAAGGAAATCCGCTTCACATTCTTTTACATTTGCCGATTGCACTTTTTCCACTATTGGAATTTGGGATTTAGAAATTTGGAATTTCCATTATGGCTTTACCGCACCTTGTCAAGTACGTTTATACCCATGGAACCGATGAAGTGATCCGCAGAGGAAAAAAAATCCATGCTATTGGTTTTGTAGAACTGGTGGAATACGACGACCTGTTTGGTTCTGCTGTATTCCGGGTAAAAGACGATAGCTACTCCACTTTTTATAAGGTTTATATCCAAAAATTCAAAGATGCCGAATCTACTTCGCTCCGCTGCGGCTGTCCGTATAACCTTGGAGATATTTGCCGCCACGAAGCGGCAGCCCTGTTTCAGTTGCAGGAACTGATTGACCGGGGCCACCTGCAGGCCGATCATATACAATATGACCAGCGCCATACTGTAGTGAAAATGAAAACAATTGACCTCAAAAGTCTGCGGCTTTTTTCTTCACCCGAAGTGTTTACAGAAGCAGAGAAATTTTTGCGCACTAACAAAGCGGCTATTGAACATGCAGAGAATGAAATGGTGAAAGCGTCCGTTACGCTGGACGGGCATTCTTATAAAGTGATTATCCGAAAAAATGAAGAAAGGAATTTTGACACCAGCTGCGATTTTGAGGACACCGAACACCCCCTGTGCCTTCCCAAAATAATTGTGTTGCTGCAATTGATGAACACTTATGGGGCCAATTATTTTGACAGCATCCGTAACTGGGACAAGGAAAAAAATAAATTGCTGGAAGCATATGGTTATTCACTTAGTGATAACCTGAAAGGGAAATTTGAATTTGCTTATAAAGATGGCAAACCATTTCTACGGGTGCTGGATGCAAGTATTAAAAGGGTAGCGCCGGTAGCCGCTCCCGCAAGACCGGTACTTATTCAGCAAAAGGAAAAAGAAGTGGAAGCGCCGGTGGAGGCAGGTGTAGAAGAAGCCAAGCCATCGCAACGGCTGGGTGTTGTTTTTAATCTCGGCAAAAAAGCATTTCCGCATTTCACAGTAGATGTGGTAATAGGCGAGCCGAATGATGGCAGCAGTGCATTTACCGGTAAGGTAGAAAAGATTGATATCAGCCGCTATGTAAATGCCGACAACCTGCCGGATACTGATAAGGAATTGCTCACATTATTGCGGAAGCTGCAGGAGTCAGAAGTAAATAAATATATCAGCCGCAACTCTCCCTTTTCCGGCATCTGGGAAAATATCATTCATCATGAAGAGGATGACCTGCCGGATGAAACCAAAGAGCTGATGACAGAATACCTGCTGCCCAAGCTGAAAAAAATATTTTCAGACTCAGCCAGTAATCCTTTTGTATTCCTGCTGCCGGATAAAAAAGCGTTTAAGACAAATAACCTTGAACCCTTTCAGTTGCAGGCAGAGGAAGCCCGCCCTCATTTCATTATCAAAAAAACCCCGATGGCTATCGGGGCACATTATACTATTCAATGCCGGGTAAGGGCAGGAGGTATAGAATATGATCTCGGTGACAACGAAAGCATCTCTCCGCTCTTCTTTATTTATAATCACCAGGCATGGTTATGGAAGAATAATGATGTCATTCATTTAATAGATAAATTTTTGCCGTCAGGAAAAATGACAGTGCCGGCAGAGGAGTGGAGCAAAACGCTGAACCAGTTTGTGCTGCCGCTGGCCAAAGAACATAAGGTTGATTTCGACAAATCATTGGTACATGAGATAAAGGATGGCAACCCCGAAGCAAAATTATTTTTATTGGAAAAAGGGGATTTCCTGGTGTTTCAGCCATCCTTTACTTACAAAGGATATGAAACAAAACCGAGGGACAGGGATGAGATGGTGGTGCCGCAGGGAGATAAGGTAGTTATCATTCACCGCAACAGGGAAAAAGAAAATGAGTTCATACAGCAGTTACAAAATCTGCATTCAGGCTTTGCCTACAATGAGGATTCCGCTTCGCTGGCGCTAAAAGGAAGTGATGTGCTGAAGAATAACTGGTTCTTCCTGTTTGTGGATGCGATGAAGGACATGAAAACTCCTGTGTTTGGTTTTGAAGCGCTGAAGAATTTTCGTTTCAATACCGCAAAACCACAAACCAAAATTTTCATCAGCAGCAATACCGATTGGTTTGATGCAAAAGTGGATATTATTTTCGGCGACCAGCAGGTTACGGTGGCAGAAGTTAAAAGGGCATTGGCGAATAAACAACAGTTCGTGCAGCTGGGCGATGGCACACTCGGCATTTTACCGGATGAGTGGCTGAAAAAATATTCATTACTCTTCAGGGTAGGAGAAGGAAAAACCAATTCATTGAAATTGTCCCGCTATCATTTAAGTGTGGTGGATGAATTGTATGAAACAAGAAACGAGGAAGAACTGGTGCTGCAACTGGAAGAAAAATATCAAAACCTCCGTGAGTTTAATGACATCAAAGAAATTGAACCACCCAATGCGTTGAAAATGATATTGCGTCCCTACCAGGTGGCGGGATACCAATGGCTTAATTACCTGAAAGATGTGAAATGGGGTGGCATACTGGCCGATGATATGGGTTTGGGTAAAACGGTGCAGGCTTTGTCATTCCTGGAATATTATAAAAAAGATACAGGAAAGATAAAAGCATTGGTGGTTTGTCCAACCACACTGATCTATAACTGGGAGAATGAAATAAAAAAATTCACTCCAACATTAACCTGGCGCATCCATCATGGCGCTTCAAGAACAAGGGTGAAAGAAGAACTGACAGACCATGATGTCACCATCACTACTTATGGCACATTGCGCAGCGATATTAAACTGTTGACGAGTGTTGAGTTTGATTATGTGATACTGGATGAAAGCCAGGCCATCAAAAACCCATCCAGCAAAGTAACAAGGGCTGCCGGCTTGCTGAATGCAAAGAACCGCCTGTGTATGAGTGGTACGCCGCTGCAGAATAACACCTTTGACATTTTTGCGCAGATGAATTTCCTGAACCCCGGCATGCTGGGCACCATGGAGTTCTTTCGCCAGGAATTTGCCATTCCCATTGATAAATTTGGCGAACAGGACCGGAAGGAACACCTGAAAAAAATATTGTATCCATTTATATTAAGGAGGACAAAAGAACAGGTGGCCAAAGACCTGCCGGAAAAACAGGAGATGATCCTGTTCTGCGAAATGGAGGATGAACAAAGAAACATTTATGATGCATACCGCAATGATTTCCGCAACCAGATACTGGGTACCATCGAAGCGCAGGGCATACAAAAATCACAGCTTACTATTTTGCAGGGTTTGATGAAACTGCGGCAGATCTGCGATTCACCGGCCATATTGAATGAACAGGAAAAATTTGATAATCACTCTATCAAACTGGATGAACTGGCAAGAGAGATCACGGAGAACATCGGAAATCATAAGGCACTTATCTTCTCACAATTCCTTGGAATGCTGGCATTGATAAAAGCCAAGCTGGAAGAACTGGGTGTGCAGTATGAATATTTTGACGGCAGCACTTCTGCACCGGACAGGGAAAAGGCGATACAGAGTTTTCAGAATAATGAAGAAAAAAGGGTGTTCTTAATTTCATTAAAAGCAGGAGGCGTTGGCCTCAATCTTACCGCTGCTGATTATGTATATATCGTTGATCCCTGGTGGAACCCGGCGGTGGAGCAACAGGCCATTGACCGTACGCACCGTATCGGACAGACAAAAAACATATTTGCTTACCGCATGATCTGCAAAGACACTATTGAAGATAAGATACTGCAACTACAGGAAAAGAAACGGGCACTCGCCAAAGACATCATATCAGACGATGCCACGTTTGTGAAGACACTGACAAGGGAGGATGTGGAGTATTTGTTCAGCTAACTAGCCTTTCTGGACATAAATACCATTGGGAAAATAATTTTTGATTTAACGACCACTCCATTTTTAATAGCGGGTTTGAAATCAGGTAATTTTTTTAACACCCGCATCACTTCTTTCTCCATGCCATATCCTTCATGGGTTTCAGGCACCATTGCTATTATTTTTCCGGCGGTATCAATAATACAAACAATACGGATATTATAAATGCCCATCGGAGCCCCATTTTTAATGCCGACAGCGGCATCAATATTTTTTTGCATAAACTGTATCCTCGCTTCTTTGCCTTTGGGAAGTTCTGCCGGGATGTCAACCTCCGAATAAACTGAGTCAGGATTGACGATGTTTTTAGTGGAGTCAATGACCACAGTTTGCGAAAACAAGCGGTCAGTTTTTGTAAGAAGAAACAAAAGAAACCCGACAATAAATTTCATCTTATAAAGATAGCAGCACGCCGCTCACGGGCAAAACCAAGACATTCATCCAGATTCTTTCTAAAATTAACAGCTTTCCGAAGGTTGTTTTGCCCCCTTACGTCTATTTTCGTACACTTATTTAACTGATTACCGTGTACGACGGAGCTTATCCAACTGATTGAGCCACATAGTACAACCAAATAAAGCAAAGTAGTATGAAGAAGATTTTTACCTTATCCCTGATTTTTTCCGTTTTAATGCTTGGCGCTCAGGCCCAAAATGGCAGCATCAAGGGCAAATTGGTGGATACCACTGCCAAACAACCAATCACGGATGCCACTGTTTCGGTACTTAACACAAAAGATTCATCTCTTGCCACTTTTACCCTTTCTAACAAACAAGGAGTTTTTGAAGTAAAAGGACTGGAAGAAGGCAGTTACCAGCTTGTAATTACCCACCTCGGATTTGAAACGGTAAGGAAGAATGTTTCCATTACTTCATCACAAAAAAATATCGACCTCGGAGATCTGAAACTGCCAAAGGAGTTTAAAGCGCTGGAAGGGGTAACGATAACCAATGATGCACCGGTAATTATTAAGAATGATACAATCCAGTTCAGAGCTGATGCATTTAAAACAAAACCCAATGCTACGGTAGAGGACCTGCTGAAAAAAATTCCAGGTATGCAGGTAGAAAAAGACGGAACAGTGAAGGCGCAGGGCGAAACAGTACAGAAAGTATATGTGGATGGCAAGGAATTTTTTGGCGACGACCCTAAACTTGCAACAAAGAACCTGACAGCAGAAATGGTAGAAAGTGTGCAGGTATTTGATGATATGAGCGACCAGGCCAAATTCACCAAGATAGATGATGGCAGTAAGACAAAAGCTGTGAACATTAAACTGAAAAAAGATAAAAACAAAGGTGTTTTTGGAAGGGCATTGGTTGGTGGCGGATATAATGAAGAGAACGGCGCCCGCTATGAGAGCAATCTTACGTTTAATAAATTCAATGGCAACCAGCGGATATCAGTTTTATTCAATGCCAATAATATTAACAAGCAGGGCTTCTCTTTTTCAGATATCATCAGTTCTATGGGAGGCTTTAGCGGGTTTGGGGGAGGTGGTGGAAATACAGGCGGCGGCGGTTTTGGCGGCGGTGGATTTGGGGGCGGTGGTATGCAAATGGTAAGCACAAGGGCCAGCAGTTTTTTTGGGGGCAGCGGAGCAACCGGTCTTACAAAATCACTTTCGGCCGGACTTAACTTTAATAACGAGTGGGGAAAAGTAAAACTCAGCGGCAGCTATTTTTATTCCAGCAGTAATAACGAGCAGCAACAAAATACTTTCCGGCAGACATTCTTCCCTGATGATTCAACCGCTTACCTGACCAAGAATGCGAATACCAATAATAAAAATCAGAATCACCGGTTCAATGTAAGGTTTGAATGGCAGATAGATTCCATGAATTCTATCTTATATACACCAAGGTTTACCCTGCAGCATTCAGAGAATATAAATGAGGATACTTCGAGCACCCTTTCCACAAGCCCTCTACAACAGTACCTGGCGCTGGTCAGCAAAACCAAGAACACCAATGAAAGAGACGGCCTCACCCTGAATAATAACCTGCTTTACCGCAAAAAATTTCATACACCAGGCCGCACCCTTACTCTTGGATGGTCAAACACCTATGGTGAAAGTGAAAGCGAAGGATACAATATTTCTCCTATTACTTTTTACAAAACAGATGGAACTGTTCAGAACAGCAGCAGCCAGAACCAGCAGAATAAACAAAAGACCAGTACCCATAACAATACCGTGAGTGTGTCTTATACCGAGCCCGTTGGCAAAAATAAAATTATTGAGTTTAATTATGCGTACACTAATAATGCCAGCACATCAGATAAGCGTACATATAATTATAATACATCAACCGGCAAATACGATATCACCAACCTGCCGCTGACCAACAGTTTTGAAAACACTTTTGTGGCCAACAGGATCGGCGCCAACTATCGGGTTCAGAATAAAAAATACAACTATCAATTAGGAATAGGAGCCCAGCGGGCCACACTCACCAGTAACAGCTACCGGGCAACAACAGGAAAAGATTCACTGACGCAACAGAGCTATACCAATTTTTTCCCGACAGCCAGTTTTAACTGGACACCGAGCCGCACCAAGGGTTTGCGCATCAACTACCGTGGAAGAACCAACCAGCCTTCCATTTCCCAATTGCAGGATGTACTGGATGTAACCAATCCCCTTTATGTAAAAACAGGAAATCCTGAATTAAAACAGGAGTTCAGTCATAATTTCAATTTGGGGTACAATACCTTCAACATTCTTACTTTTAAATATCTGGCAGCAAACATCAGCTTCAGCGCTACGCAAAATAAAATTGTCAACAGCATAGACACGCTGAACAGGGCGGTGCAGCTTACAAAACCAGTGAACCTGAACGGCGCATTTACCACTACATCGTTTTTTACGGTAGGGTTGCCATTTAAGAATAAAAAACTGAAAGGGTCCAGCCTGAACTTTACTACCATAGCTTTATATAACCGTGATATCAGTCAGCTGTACAAGCAGAATAATATTGGAAATACATGGACGCTGACTCAAACAGCCGGCGCTAACTTCAGCCTGAAAGAAAAATGGGATCTGTCTGCCAGCGCCAGCCTGTCTTATTATAATATCAAGTATTCCGTAAATACATCGCTGAACGAAGATTATTTGTCGCAAACTTATTCGGCCGACATTTCTTACACCTCCAAGAAAGGAACGATCCTTTCTACTGATATAGACTACTATGTGAACTCAGGCCGCAGCGAGGGCTTTAACCAAAGTATACCGCTGTGGAATGCCAGCATCAGCCAGCAGTTGTTCAAAAAGAAGAATGGGGAGTTGAAGTTCTCTGTGAACGATATCCTGAACCAGAACCAGAGTATTTCCCGCAACAACGGCGACAATTATATTGAAGACGTAAGCAGCATGGTGCTGAAGCGTTACTTTATGGTGAGCTTTCTCTTTAACCTGAACAGGATGGGTGGTAAGAATGCACAACCCGGAATGCCAATGCCGAGGTTTATGGAAAGAAATATGCGGAATGTGAGAATGTATTAACCCTGTAATAGTTCAGCACTAAATAAATAAAGGGCTTTCCATTACGAAAGCCCTTTTACTATGATGAGGGGGTAGTAAATACTTTTTGTCAACCTATTTTCTTCTTGGATGATGGGCCACCGGTGCCGAACCGGAAATGAAAATGGCCAGTATTGATTTTAATAACCGGAACGGATTGAAAGATTGCTTGTAGTGCTGTTTATACATCTTTGTTGCCTGGTAGTGGTGAGCAAGAATTTTGTTTTTCATAGGTAGTGTTTATTAAGGGTTAACGAATACTTGTTCTTTAAAAGTATATAATAAAAGTAAAATTTAATAATATTGGGTCTCGTTAGTAACCCGTTAAATCCAAACAAATGAAAAAAACCGTAAAAGCACTTGTGCTGATTACTATCGCAGCCTTTTTTTTGAATAATGCAGCAGCGCAGTTAAAACTTCCGGTAATCAATGGAGTGACCAATGATTTGAAGAAAGTAATAGAGGATTACCCCAATCATTTTGCCAGCCTCATCGGCGAAATGATCACACAAAATACCCAGTCTACCGATTATCAATGCACCTTCAATGCAAATGGCGCCGAACAAACAACCGTGACCCGGTATTCTGCAAAAAAGGAAATGTACAGCTGGCAAGCCCTGATGCTGACAACAGAGAGCTTTGAAAAGGCCAGGCAAAAATTCAGATCACTTTTCAGCCAGCTAAACAATCTTTCAGTAAGGATCGGGCACCAGGCCAGCAAGCTGAATGGCGACTATGAAACTCCGGATGAAAAAAAGAAATTCACAACAGTTCTTTTTTCATTTGACCCGCCCAACGAAGTTCTTGGAAAATTGAAGGTAGAAGTAACCATGGAAGTACAGGAGCCCTTGCAATGGGCGGTGAAGATTATCGTATATGACAGGGAAAAGGAAGACAACGAGAAAGGAAAGACGGAGGAAGAGGAAAGTCGTTAGTCATTAGTCCTGAGTCTGGCAGAGAGCAGCTGTATTGACTATTTACTCCCGACTAATGACTAACGACTGAAACATTAACCTTCATTAACATTAAACCAAGCCCCTTTAACCCATAATGCAGCAGGCTCAGAATATTTTCGTAGCCGAAATGATTTAGCTATGAGAAAAATTTATCTATCACTGGTTCTTGCTTGTTTTACTACAGTCTTATTTGCACAAAAAAATGGTACCGTCAAGGGGGTTGTTTTTGATACGATTAGTAAACAACCTGTGGCTGCGGCCACCATCACCGTACTGGAAAAGAAAGATTCTTCGCTGGTGACATTTACCATGACGGGAAATGACGGCAAGTTTGAACTGAAGGGGCTGGCCAACGGGGAGTACCGCTTAATGATCACCCATGTCAACTATCACAACAGCAATTCCTTTTTCAGCATTGGTGATAATAACAAGAATGCTGAATTGGGAAATATTGTGATGAATGATAAGGCAAAAGTATTAGCAGAAGTGGTGGTGACCAACGAAGCACCGCCGGTGACACTCATCAATGATACAATTCAGTATAACGCAGGCTCTTTCAAAACACAGCCCAATGCCAGCGTAGAGCAATTACTGAAAAAACTGCCGGGAGTGAAAGTGGAAAAAGACGGCACCATCAAAGCACAGGGTGAAACTGTTCAAAAAGTGCTGGTGGACGGAAAAGAGTTTTTTGGAAATGATCCTAAAGTAGCCTCTAAAAACCTACCGGCTGATGCAATAGATAAAGTGCAGGTATATGATAAGCAAAGTGACCAGGCCCAGCTGACAGGATTTGAGGATGGTAACACAGAAAAGACCATCAACTTGAAACTGAAAAAAGATAAAAAGAAAGGGATGTTTGGAAAAATAAATGCAGGTGCAGGCAATAAAGAACGTTACGAAGGAAAATTCAATATCAACTCATTTAAAGGAGCGAGGCAGTTCTCAGCGATCGGTATGGGCAACAATACCAATGCCGAAGGTTTTTCTTTTATGGACATATTAAATTTTACCGGCGAACTGGCCCGGATGCAGAGAGGAATGTCTAACGGCGGCGGTAATATCAATATTAATATATCAGGAGATGATGCAGCTGCAATGGGAATGAATGGCGGCGGACGAAACAGCGGTATTAATACTGCCTGGGGTGGCGGATTGAACTATAATAATATTATCGGGACGAAGCTGGACTTCCAGAGCAATTACTTTTATAACCGTTACAATCCAAACTCGGAAAGCCATATCCAGCGTCAATATTTTTTGCCCGACTCTTCTTATTTCTACAATCAAAATTCTTTTTCCAATAACCTGAGCAATAACCACCGCCTCAACCTGAACATGCTGTACCAGCTGGATTCAATGAATTCCATACGCATCATTCCATCGTTCAGTTTTCAGAAGACAAGCAACAGGTCGCAAACCGATTACCAGACCTTATCTGAAAACAAAACATTGACAAACGATGGTTTCAGCAATAACAGTAGTAACAACGAAGGCTACACCTTTCGCAATGATATCATCTGGCGAAAGAAATTTGCAAGAAAGGGAAGAACATTCTCACTGACCTTGCAAACCACCCTGAACGAAAGTGATGGCGATGGCAGTCTTTCTTCCATCAACAGTTTTTACACTCCTAATGGTTCATTATTAAAGAGGGACACCCTGAATCAGCTTAATACAAATAAAGGAGACCTGCGGGGCTTTAATGCCAGGGCGGTTTATACAGAGCCACTGTGGAAACGGTCATTGCTTGAATTCAGCGCCGGCCGCAACAGCAGCAAAAACACATCGCAAAAGATCACACATGATTACAATAAGGCCAACGGAAAATACGATCAACTGAACAGCACCCTCAGTAATGATTTTGAGAACACTTATAGTTATACCAGCGGTGGCATTCGTATCCGTACTCAAAAGAAGAAATATAGCTATGCAGCTGGCCTTTCCTGGCAGCAGGCTGAACTGGAAGGAAAGATAATCAGCGGCAATAAGGACTCCATCATCAGCAAAACCTTCCGCAACTTTTTACCCAATGCAAGGTTCCAGTATAATTTCACCAAATTTAAATCGCTACAGTTGAGTTATAATACATCAACGAACCAGCCTTCCATGTCTCAGTTGCAGCCGGTACCGGATAACAGCAACCCGCTGAACATAAGGCTGGGCAATCCCGATTTGAAGCAGGAGTTCAACCACAGCATCATGGCGCACCTGAACCTGTTGTCGCCGTACAGGAATAAGAACCTGTTTATGTTCTTCAACATGCAGGCTACACAAAATAAAATTGTGAATTATGATACGCTTAGCTTGCTTGGGGTAAAAACAACCAGACCGGTAAATGTAAATGGCGTTTATAATATCAACAGCAGTATCAGTTACAGTATGCCGGTAAAATTCTTGAAGGGAACTGTGGAACTTAGCAGCAATGTTGGCGTTTTTAAAACAAAACAATTCATCAATAAGGCGGGGAATGATATTAAAACCAATTCGTTTGGTCCTGAGATACGATTTGATATGAACCCAACCGAAAAACTGAATATAGCAATAGGTGCAGGCATCAACTATAACAAAACAAGTTACTCGCTGCAATCGGCCCTGAATACGCATTATCTTTCACAGAACTATGATGCATCAGTGGACTGGGAAATGCCCAAAGGATTTTTCTTCAGCTCAGACTTTGGCTATACTATCAACAGCCAGCGGGCAGCAGGCTTTAATACCAAAGTACCATTATGGAATGCCAGCATCAGCAAACAGGTATTGAAGTTCAACAGGGGAGAAATAAAATTCAGCGCCAAAGACCTGTTGAACCGGAATGTGGGCATCAGCCGCAACACCAACAATAACTATATCGAAGATTCAAGGGTGCTGACGCTTCGCCAATTCTTCTTACTCAGCTTTACTTATAGTTTGAGCAAGACAGGATTGAATAATGCCGAAGGCGGACATGGCGGGATGAGGATGATCATGCGATAATTTCTAAAATGAAGCCGCAATACTTCCCAGTAAGGAAAAATTATTCTTTTTGGGTATCCCGTCTTTAATAAAAATAGTATTGGCAGAACTAAACTGTCTCGCTTCTACCCGGAATATGATATTTTTTATGGGAGAATAGCCAAAATTAAATGCAAAACCTGTTGTTTGAAATCCGCCTGGCTGAACGACAGCAACAATAACCCCACCCTGGTCTTTGTAATATTCAAACCGGAAAGAGGAGCTGAATTTTTCTGCAAACAGGTATTGAACAAGTAATGCGGTACCATACCAGGTGTTTTTATTTTCGGTTCCAATATCAAAAAGAAAGGCCGCATTCAATTTTTCTGATACAGCATAAGTGGCGAAAAAATTGTGAAACAGCCTCATCTGTTTCGCAGAATCCGGTTTTTCATTGCCGATGAAAGTGCTGGAGTTGAACAACAACTTATCATTGGGTTTAAACTGTACTTGTGTCCCGATTGCTTTTCCCGAGTTTGTCTCCCTGATATTCTGCCATCCATTCAGCATTAAAAATGCTGCTGTCCATTTTTCATTTGGCGAATAATTGACCTTAACACCTGTCTCGTAGTAAGGAGTGTTCTCTGCGAGGATACTGCGGCTAAGATTCCAGTTGTCTTTGCTGATGGCTGTTTCCAGGCCGATATGAGAAGGAAGGATTCCCGCATCAATGCTCCAGTTGTCAGAAATAGCATAGCCAATGTCCGCTTCAAACAGGTATTGCGCCAATGCAGGTTCTGCTGCCAGGTTATATTGCGGATATGTTCCGGCCATCAGGCCAAGATTAGCCCTTACCTTCTTTTTGGCATACGACAATTTCAACAATGCAAGATTGATGTTAAATTCATTATGCCGCTTATGATTGTAAAGAAAAGCAGGACGATCTTTTGAAGCGGGATCGTCAAGGTCATATTGATAATACAGGTCAATGAACCCCGACAATGTCAAATCTTTTTTCCCGGAACTATCCTGCCCGGAAGTTACCGCAGCGGAAAAAATTGTGAAAATCAAACAAATGAAACGGGACATAAAATATTTTTTAATTGTTTGTTCTTGTCAGTTCAACCTGTGGTGCAGGGTGATATACCAGCGGGATATCTTCCACGACCACATCGCTTTTATCAAGGCCGAATGCTTTCTCGTCGCTTTGACCCAGGCCTTTCAAAAAGAAATATGAATTAAGCAGCAGGCCATCTTTCAGGGCAAATTCATTTTCCACAGATAAAAATTTTTCAATAACAATGAATTTGAAATCAGGCTGTGCATTGTACCTGGTAGAGCCATCCGGTCTTATATGCAGGTTCAGTTCTTTTTTCATCACCAGGTCTTTTACGATTTTTTTGAAATATACTTCTGTTTTGGGCTGAATGCGAAAACCGGCATTGATAGTAACCTTTATCACCTTATCATCCAGCAGTTCCGACACATCATAGGTCAGTGTGTAAGGATGCTCGGTGCGGTTGATGTGTACAAACCAGTATACGTCGACCCGTTTCGGTTTTTTTGCAAAAATAGAATTGATGATCTTTTCTTCCACATGCTGCCGGTTATTTGCCTTGGTGAGATAGATAAGATGAGTAGAGAATTTAGGGATATTATCATCTTCGCTAAGTTCTTTAATGACAGGGGCATATTTGCCAAGGTCAACAAATTTGGTGAAACGGTTATTGATCTTCCTGGCATAGAACCATACATACATTACCAGGAAGATGAAAAGCTCAAAGAACAGGAACATCCATCGTTCTTTTATTTTGGCTACATTGGCAATAAAAAAAGAAGTTTCAACGGCGGCAAATAAAACGAGGATGCCCAACACAAGCCATTTGTTCCATTTCAGCTTATAAATAAGATAATAGCTCAGCAGGATAGTGGTCATCATCATGGTAATAGTGATGGAAAAACCATATGCCGCTTCCATATGGGTAGAGCTTCGGAAATACAGTATCATCAAAACACAGCCTATCCAAAGTATGACATTGACACTCGGAATATAGATCTGTCCTTTCAGGTTGGAGGGTTGACGAACTGTTACCCTTGGCCAGAAGTTCAGGTTCATAGCTTCACTTATCAATGTGTACGATCCGCTGATGAGTGCCTGCGATGCAATGATAGTGGCAGCTGTTGCAATGATGATACCGGCAATCAAAAACCAGTGCGGCATAATTTCAAAAAAAGGATTGCGCCCTTCCAGCAAAGGCTGCCCCTGGTGCATGATCCATGCAGCCTGGCCAAGATAATTTATCAGCAGGCAGATTTTAACAAATGCCCAGGTGATGCGGATATTCTTTCTGCCGCAGTGACCAAGGTCTGAGTATAAAGCTTCCGCCCCTGTAGTGCAGAGAAACACAGCGCCGAGTATCCAGAATCCACCGGGGTATATAACCAGTAATTCATACGCATAGTAAGGGTTCAGCGCTTTCAGGATAGAAGGATAATGCAATATCTGGCTGAAGCCAAGGATAAAGAGCATCGTAAACCAGATAACCATCACCGGGCCAAAAGTCTTTCCTACATTTTGTGTACCGAACCGCTGAAAGAAGAACAACAACGAAAGAATGACTATTACTATTGGTACGGTAGGAAGGTTAGGTACAATTGACTCCAAACCTTCAACCGCCGACGCCACGGAGATCGGCGGTGTGATAATTCCATCCGCTAATAAAGTTGTGGCGCCAAGAATGGCTGGTATTACTAATCTTTTTCCATAGCGGCGTACCAGTGCATACAAAGAAAAAATACCTCCCTCGCCATCGTTGTCAGCTTTTAAGGTAAGCCAGATATATTTTACAGTGGTTTGAATAACGAGAGTCCAGAACACACAGGACACCCCGCCAAGCACCAGCACTTCATCAATTTGCTTTTCACCAACGATGGCCTTCAGCACATACAAAGGACTGGTGCCGATATCACCGTAAATAATTCCCAACGCTACCAGCAAAGAGGCAATAGTAATCCTGTTCGAATGAATGCTATTCGATTTCATGTATACAATTTTTATGTACAGTTGATTATTCCCTGGCAATAAACCGGTATCCTACCCCTGGCTCAGTGATGAGAAACGCAGGGCGGTTAGGATCGGCTTCAATCTTTTTTCTTAATTGTGCAATGAATACTCTCAAATATTGTGACTGGTTGATATAACCCGGCCCCCACACTTCCCGTAACAGGTACTGGTGTGTAAGCACTTTCCCCTCGTGCTGTGCCAGCAAACCCAGCAGCTTGTATTCGATAACGGTGAGTTTTACCACATCATTGTTTTTTTTCACGGTTCTGGCGGCAAGGTCAATTTTCAACCCATTAAAATCAATTACAGGATTATTTTCTTCGGAAACAGCGCTGCGCAATGCAGAACGAATGCGGGCCAGCAGTTCACCGGTACGAAAAGGCTTGACGAGGTAATCATTAGCGCCATTATCAAGCGCCTTTACAATATCTTCTTCGCTGCTTTGTACAGAAAGTATCAGCACCGGATTGGTAAACCACTCCCGCAATTTTTTTAGAACACTATGGCCGTTTTCATCCGGCAATCCAAGATCGAGTATAATAAGATCCGGGGGATGGCTGGCAGCAATGCGCAATCCATCTTTAGCAGATCCGGCAGAAAAAACATTAAAGCCATTGCTTTCGAGTGTAATTTCCAGCAGCCTGCGTATCTGGACTTCATCGTCTATAACCAATAGCGCTGCGTTATTCATTTTTCAAATTGTTTATATAAGACACTTCAGCCGGTATTTCAATAGTGAATCTTGCGCCGTGTGGTACATTCTCTAAAATAATGGTCCCATTATGTGCTTCCACAAACCCCTTCACAATAGAAAGACCAAGCCCGGTACCCCCGGTTTTTACGTTACTGAGCCGGTAAAACTTGTCAAATATTTTTTTCAGCTCAGCGGGAGGAAAGCCAGGCCCCCTGTCCTCAACGGTCAGCAGCAGTGAATTGCTTTCTTTTTTCACTTCGCTGTGTTCCAGCGCAGATGTGTCAAGCCGGTATATCTTTTCAGGGTTGTTTTTTGCTCCAACAAAAATGTCGGCATACTCCGGGGTATAAATGGAAGCATTATACAAAAGATTGTACAATACCTGTTCCAATAGTCCGTAATCAAGTTTATACAACGGTAAATTTTCTTCAATACTGATGTTTAGCTTATGGTTTTTGAGTTGTTGCTCTAAGCGGGTTGCTACATCATACAGCAGTTCATTTATATCACACCAGTCTTTTTTAGGCTGTATGAAACCAGACTCCAGTCTCGACATGCTGAGTAAATTCTCCACTTGCTGATTGAGCCGTAAGGATGCGACAGAAATATT
>CAYHPA010000010.1:19145-35467 GCA_964358155.1 uncultured Chitinophaga sp. | reverse complement strand
TGGAGTTCCCGAACCGTTTAATGTAATGCTGGTTGTACCCGCAGTCAGGGTTCCAGAGTTAGAAAATATCATTCCATTGACAGCAGGGGCTGTAGTGATGCTATATGTCCCGGGTGTCGTAAGAGTAATAAGTATCGTTATCGTATTGGATGCCGTTAATGCAACACCGGCTGTATAAGTGCCATTCACAGTGGCGCCCGCACAATTCAGTGTATAGACAGCAGCTGTACCTCCCGTTACAGTAACAGGAATTGTACAGGAACCAGCAGTAAAGTTAAACGTACCTGCTGCAGTTGGCGTTCCCGAACCGTTTAATGTAATAGTGGTTGTACCCGCAGGCAAAGTGCCGGAGTTGGAAAATATCATTCCATTGACAGCAGGGGCTGTGGTGATAGTGTATGTGCCCGGGGTTGTAAGGGTAATTGGAATAGTGATCGTATTGCTTGCTGTTAATGCAGTACCGGCCGCATAAGTACCATTTACAGTTGCACCCGCACAATTCAGGGTATACACAGCTACTCCTGCACCCGCATTTACTGTAATAGGTATTGTACATGAACCCACAGTAAGATTAAAAGTACCCGAAGTGCCGGGTGTACCCGAACCATTTAATGTAATAGAGGTTGCTCCAGCCGCCAAAACTCCGGAACTTGAGAAAGTCATCCCGTTTATTGAGCCTGTAAGTGTGGATGTGCCGGGTGTTGGTAATGTAATTGGAATGGTGATGGTATTACTTGCTGTTAAAGCAGTGCCGGAAGTGTAGGTGCCGTTTACAGTAGCCCCTGCACAATTTGCTGTATATACTGCTGCCCCGGTTCCCGCAGGCACCACCGTTACCGCAATATCACATATCGTTCCGTCAAAGCTTACTACAAAATTGTCGATACCTGCGGCAAAGGGAGTGCCGTTGCCCCTTAGTGTTACCGTGGTCATGCCGAGTGCGGTAAAAGTGCCGGTGGCACGAAAGAAATAGCCGTTTACAGTATCAGTGGTTACCACATAGGTTCCTGTTTGGGTAACATTTACCTGCACCGTAATGGTGTTGGTAGCAGGCACCAGAGCAGCACTTGCCGAATAAATGCCATTCACTGTCTTGGGCAGGCAATCGCCAGTCACATCAAATTGCAGGCTTCCTTTGGCAGGGGTGCCGGATCCTTCAAAACTCAACTCCTTCTGGCAGCCGATAATCAAAACAATTACCGCCGCCATCCAGTACATCAGGTGTTTTTTCATGTGTAGGTTTTTATTGTTTTTAGGGCACATAGTATTCGCCAGAAAAAAATATTCATTTCCCTTGATAAATTAATGAATATTTTTTCCAGGCTCATATCATAAAAGGGGAATTATTAAAGCTTAAAAATAAGACTATTTTCCTTACGGTCAGCCCGTTGGTGGAATATGGGCTGAGCGGTTTATTTTTCTTACCACAGAATACACAGATTATGGCACAGATAACACAGTGCCATCTGTGTGTATTCAATCCGTGAAATCTGTGGTTAGAACTTTTCTTTCCAAACCCTTTAGCTATCGGGTACCAACTATCAAAATAATATGCTGTCCAAAATCAGGTTCGGTAAAACGGCAATATGCTATTTTTGATTTTAAACGGAACAATATGAAAAACGTTTGCCTGCTTCTTTTATTATTTATGGCTGTTTCTTGCCGGTCGCAGCAGGATTCAACACAAAAATTAGGGCCGGATGCTTTTGAAAAGGGTATCGGTAAAGCTGATATCCAGGTGCTGGATGTAAGAACCTCCGGCGAATACCAGGGCGGGCATATTAAAAATGCCATGCTGGCTGACTGGAACGACAGGCAACAGTTTAACGACCGCATACAGTATGTGGATAAAAATAAGCCGGTCTATGTGTATTGCTTAGTAGGCTCCCGCAGCGCCGCCGCTGCCGGCTGGATGCGGAAAAACGGATTTAAAAATGTGCTGGAACTGCAGGGCGGCATTAATGCCTGGAAAAGGGCCGACAAACCATTAGAAGGTGCAGGCAATGAACCGCAAATGACGGTGGAACAATACTGGTCAAAAATTCCAAAAGATAAGACCGTGCTGGTTGATTTTGGGGCCGAATGGTGCCCGCCCTGCATAAAAATGAAACCGGTAATTGAAGAAGTGGAAAAGTCAAAGGACCTGGATTTTGTCCTGGTAACCATCGATGCCGGTGTACATACTGATGTGATGAAGGCGTTGGACATTGAACCCATCCCGGTATTTATAGTATATAAAAACGGGAAAGAAACCTGGCGCCACCAGGGCATTGTAAAAAAAGAAGACCTGAAGAAGCAATTGAAGTAGTGGTAACTCTGCTATACAGCCTCCCCGGAATTTCTTTACCTTTTGCAGATGAAACGAAAAACATTCCTGCAGACCTCTGCGGCCGTTATCGGCGGCAGCCTGCTCCCCTCCTTATCTTTTGCGGACTCCCCGTTAAACTCAGAAATGAAAAAAAGGCCCATCCGGTTCGCCCATCTTACGGACATACATATCAAGCCGGGCATCATTCCGGAAACAGGAATGGCCAAAGCCCTTCAGCATGTGCAGCAACTGAATCCCAAAGCTGATTTCATCATCAACGGTGGCGATTTTATTATGGATGCGCTGGAAGCAGACAAAGCAAAAACACAAACGCAGTGGGACCTTGCCAAAAGTATTTTGCAAAAAGAAAACAGCCTGCCTGTTTATCATACCATCGGCAATCATGATGTGTGGGGATGGTTTATTAAGAACGAAAAGCCGGACAATGACAGGCTCTATGGTAAAGTATGGGCGGTGGAAACACTGGAGATGAAAAAAAGGTATTACAGTTTCGCTAAAGGCAACCCGATGGCTATCGGGTGGCATTTTATTGTGCTGGACAGTACGCAATTAAATCCAGCCGGAGGTTATATCGGCAAATTAGATGCTGAGCAATTAGACTGGTTGCAACAGGAATTAAAAAATGTTCCGGCCAATAAATTCATCTGTATCGTATCACATATTCCCATCCTGTCCATCTGCTCCGGTTTGTTCTTTGATAAAACAGAAGCCAATGGCGACCTTCTCATCAAACGCAACCTGATGCACACCGATTTTCTTGAGTTGAAGAAAATATTCATGAACTACCCGAACATCAAAGCCTGCATCAGCGGACATATTCACCTGCAGGATGAATTGGAATATCTTGGCATCAAATACTACTGCAATGGCGCTGTATCCGGCAACTGGTGGAACGGCTCCTTCCAGGAGTTTGCTCCTGCTTATGCTGTGATGGAATTGTTTAATGACGGGACAGTGAAAAGAACGATGATGAAGTATTGAAGCCTCCCTGCCCTCCGAAGGAGGGTTCTTAGGTCGTTTGCAATTTATTGCTTCTTTCTATTCGCAAATTTTCTCATTCCTTATTTCTAATTATCTTGTCTATATGAAATCAATTTTCCTTTTCTTATTGCTATGTATCAATAATCTCCTCTATGCTCAAACCCCTTCCGTTGAGGTCCTCAGTTCCGGCACTAAGACAAGCATCCGTGGACTGAGTGTAGTAAACAATAATATCATTTGGGTAAGCGGCAGCAACGGAACGGTTGGAAAATCAAGCAACGGGGGCAAGACATGGAAATGGCTTACGGTAAAGGGATTTGAAAAAACAGATTTTCGGGATATTGAAGCCTTTGATGCCAGCACAGCCATCATCATGGGTATTGCCGAGCCTGCCTATATTTTAAAAACAACCGATGGCGGCGAAACATGGAAAGTGGTGTATGAGAATAAAACCAAAGGAATGTTTTTAGATGCCATGCATTTCTGGAATGAGCAGGCGGGTATTATTATCGGAGACCCTATCGATGGAAGATTTTTTGTTACCCGCAGTTTTGATGGCGGTTCCAGCTGGCAGGATATTCCTTTTGATAAACGGCCACTGGCCGACAGCGGTGAAGCTTGTTTTGCCGCCAGCGGCACCAATATCCGTGCGCTGGACAAAGACGAAGCTGTTTTTGTAAGTGGCGGATTAAAATCAAGATTGTATATAAGGGATAAGATCATCCCATTGCCCATCATACAGGGAAAAGAAACCACCGGGGCCAATTCTGTTGCCGTATCGGATTTTTATAAAAAGAAAGGCGGAAAGAATATGATTGTTGTGGGCGGTGATTTCAATGCCGATTCTTCTTCGCAAAAAAATTGCTTTATTACCAGCGACGGAGGCAAGACATGGCGGGAACCTTCTACCCCACCACACGGCTACCGCAGTTGCGTGGAATATGTTTCCAAATCTGATGTGTTCAGCTGCGGATTAAATGGGGTTGATTATTCACCTAACGGCGGAAAAGACTGGAACTGGATCAGTAAAGAAGGATTTCATGTATGCCGTATTGCCAAAACGGGCAGCTCTATTTTTCTTGCGGGTGGGAATGGCAAGATCGGGAAGATAGTTTGGAAGTAGATTCAAAGATGTTAGTCATACCGGGCTTGACCCGGTATCATTTTCTAAAAAAGACTCCGGCTCAAGGCCGGAGTGACAAGATAAACTAACCTCCCCTATAAATTATCCAGCAGATCCTTCACACTTGGCCGCTTACGGTAATCAGTTTCAAAAAACCGGAAAGTGATGGTCTGTTCCTTATCTATAATGTACACTGCAGGAACGGGAAGATATTTACCATTGGCGCCATTGTTCTTTTCTATATCAAGCCCTGAATTTTTATAACGGGTGAGTGTGTTCACCGGCACTTCAAATTCCACATCATAGGCTTTCATGATTTTCAAACCCTCATCATGCAGAATAGGGAACTCCGCTTTCGTTCTTTGAACTGTTGAGTCAATGTTTTCTGGTTTTTCAGCAGTAATAGCTACCACGGTAGCGCCTTTGTCTTTTATCAGCTGCAATGAGTCATTCAATCTTGATAAGGCCCGGTTGCAATAGGGACACCAATAACCACGGTAGAAGATCAATACTACTTTTCCCTCCTTCAGCAGGTCTTTCAGCCGCACTTCGGTTCCATTCTGGTCTTTGGCCCGGAAGTCCGGCGCCTTGGAGGCGATGAACAATCCCTCCGGCGCTTCCTGTGCCGAAACGGAACAAACAATTAAAAGTAAAGGGAGAAAAGAAAATATTTTTTTCATACCATTTATTTTGACAGAACAAAAATAACCCTGCAGCCGGTAGCTGTTCGTCATGAGGCTGACGTTATAACAGAAAATTATTTTTCCCTACTTTTGCCGCCCAATCATCAACAAAACCTTATTATGCCAGGTAGAAACCATCACGATCAATATTTTGCCAAACTGCTCATCGGATTTGCCGCCATCATCGGTAGCGTACTCACCATTTTTTATTCCATATTTGAAGTAGGCAAAGACAATGACTGGTATTTCTGGGCCATCGTTGCAGCTTTCCTGCTCTGCGGGGGTATTTATTTCATGTTATCTGCCTTTGTCCACAAAATAAAGTCCGACTTCAGCCGCAGGCAGAAACAAAGAGAGGCGCAAAAGACTGTTTCCAACGAATAAGTTGTTTAGAAAATAAATAAAAAAAGTCCGGCCAAAACCAGACTAAAGACTATTGACTCCTGACTAACGACTAATTCTCAAGGCTTCGGAAATCCACCGGCACCAACCTGCTCACTCCCGGCTCCTGCATCGTCACACCATATATCACATCCACGGTACTCATCGTCATTTTATTGTGGGTAACGATGATGAATTGGGAATTCTCGCTGAACTGCCGTATCATATTGGTGAACTTGCCCACATTGGCATCATCCAGCGGTGCATCCACCTCATCCAGTATGCAGAATGGCGCTGGCTTGATAAGGTATATCGCAAACAACAAAGCAGTTGCCGTCAATGTTCTTTCACCACCACTCAATTGCGTTAGTGATGTAGGACGTTTGCCCTTGGGCTTTGCAATTACATCTATTCCCGTATCAGCAATGTTCTCCGGGTTTTCCAACACCAGATCGCACTGATCATCCGAGGTAAATAATGTCTGGAATACTTTCTGGAAATTATCCCTCACTTTATGGAAGGTCTCAAGGAATTTCTGGTTGGCAGTTATCTCCACTTCTTCAATTGTCTTCAATAAACTTTCCTTCGCTGTAACGAGGTCGGTCTTTTGCTCTACAATGAAATCATAGCGCTTCTTCATTTCGGTGAAAGCTTCAATGGCAGTCGGGTTCACTTCACCGAGGTTCTCTAACCGCTTTTTCATCCGGTCTGCTTTTTCCTGCAGCTGTTCTACGGGCACCTCCCCTGTTCTTGCCTCACCCAGTATGGTTTCAATGTCGATCCGGAACTCCACATTCATTCTTTCCTTCATTCCTGATAACTGCAGCTTCAGTTCATTCAGCTTGTCCTTGATGGCCGACAGCATATGTTCCACCTGCTCCTTATCCTTTACTTTGTGGCGTATCTCACTTTCTTTTTCACTAAGCTGGTTGCGAAAGTTATAATAAGCCTGGTCGGTCTCGTTCAATTTTCTTTCTTCATCTTCTTTGTCCTTCATCATCTGCAGCAGACCTTCTTCCAGTTCTTTCAATGATTGGGCTGATTGTTCAATACTGCTTCCCGTTTCGCTTAGCTGTCCTGTATTGCTTTCAATCTGTTTACGCAGATCGTTCAGTTGGTTATTCTTGAATTCCAGTTCCTGCTTCATTGCACTGATCTTGCTCTGCTGTTTTGTTACGTTCAGGTTGAATTCATTGTACTGGCCTGTTGCTTTATTGTATTCAGCATCGGAGGCCCTGTAAGCTTCATCAGCCTCAGCCAGCCTTGCGGCGCTTACCTGCAGTTGCTGATTGTAATCGTTCAGTTGATTCCTTACACCTTCCACGGAACTATGTGTTTGCTGCATCTGCAAATTCAATTCTTCCAACCGGTGCTGGCTGCTGGTTTGCATGGAGTGTAAGTTCTCCAGTTTATTATGCAATGAGAATACTTCGTTGGTCAGTTGCTGTATCTCCGCTTCCGTATCACGGATGGTGCTTTCCCGCAGGTCTTCATTAAAAGCGATCACTTCATTATGCCTTCCCTGTATGTCGGCCCGCAGCAGTTCCACCACGGCAGACTGCGTTGTAATTTCTTCCACCAATTTTTCCAGGTTCTTCACCCGGCCGATCTTCTTTCCTTCAATTAATCCAACGCTTCCCCCGGTAAGGGAATATTTTCCCTTTACATACTTGCTATTCTTTTCTATTACCACATGCCCTTCTTCGGAATCCAGCACTTCGTCGGACTCAGCAATAAAAACATTATTTAATAAATGTTCCGCCAGCTTCCTGTACTTATCTTCTACTTCCACTACACTCATAGCAGGAATAGCACCCGGCATTGAATGGAAATAAACTCCGCCCGTCTTATTGATCTTATCCAGCAAAAAGAAATTGGCCTTGCCTTTTTTGTTCTCATCCAGCAATCGTATCGCCTGCATACCTTCCTGCAAGTCGTTCACCACATAATAACCGAGATAAGGTTCCAGCACATTCTCCAGCGCCGTCCTGTATTCCTCATTCACATACAGTACATCCGACAGAATGGGCGAATGATGGTTCCATCCTGTATTGTTGTGCAAAAATTTTACACTGTCGGGATAGCCTTCCATAGAGTCAATCATGCTCTTCAGCAAATCATGTTCATTCTTTTTGGCATCCAGCTTCCTGTTCTCTTCAGCGAGTTCATTCCGCAGGCCATCGAGCATGGCCTGTGTCTGCAATATCTGGTCTTTGGTATTTTCCTGGTGCTGTTGCAATTGTTCCAGGTCCACTTTTTTTATTGCCAGTTCTTTTTCCTTCAGCATCCTGTCCTGGTCCAGGTGATGGCGCTGCTGCTCCCGCAATTTTCTTTCTTCTTCTATCTGGGCGATCACTCTTTGCAAATTCTGCACAGATGTATCTGCTACTGCCACTTTTTTCTCTGCATCAAACTGGCTACGCTGCACCTGTTGCTGTTCATTGCGCAGGTTATCCAATGCCCTTCTTTTTTCATCCAGCACATTTCTCCTCGCATCCACATCATGGCGGAACTGCTCCAGTTGTTCATTCAATGCTACCAGTGCATTTTCTTCTTCACCCACTTGCTGGCTGGTAAAGGCAATGCTTTCCTCAATTCCTTTTTGCTGGCCTTCGGCTTTTTGTAAAAAATCTTTCAGGCTGCCTTCTTTTTCCTTCAGGTGTTCCAGCCGCTGGGCTGCCAGGTTCTTATCGTTCTCCTTGCTGCGTACGTTTTGCACCAGGTCATTGAAGGCATGCTGCATGGCCTGCAATGCTTTTTCTTTTTCAATAAAAGCCAGTTTCTCCTGCTCCAGCGCAGCTTCATCACCCGCTATGTCAGCTTCTAATTTTATCCGCTTATCGGTTTCTATTTCCTGTTGTTCATTAAGCTCCCTGTACGAAAGATTGAAGCCTTCCAGGGCCGCTTTGGCCAGTTCAATACTTACTTCCCGATAATCTTTCTTTATCTCATGATATTTCTCCGCCTTTTTTGCCTGGCTTTCCAATGATTTCAACTGGTTGTTGATCTCAAAAAGCAGGTCTTCTATACGGGCAAGATCCTGCTCGGTGGCGTCTAATTTCAGTTTCGCTTCTTTCTTTCTTGTTTTGTAAATGGAAATACCGGCAGCCTGCTCCAGCATGCGGCGGCGGGCTCCTTCTTTGTCTTTGATGAGGTCGTCAACCATGCCAAGCTCAATGATGGCATAGCTGTCGGTAGTGATGCCGGTATCCATAAAAAGGTTCTGGATATCTTTCAACCGGCATTGCACATCGTTCAGGCGGTATTCGCTTTCGCCGCTTTTGTAAAATTTTCTGGTGATGGTCACTTCGCTGAACTCAGTCGGCAGCAGGTTTTTAGTATTCTCAAATGTCAAACTCACTTCGGCTAAACCGGAAGCGCTGCGTGTTTTGGAACCATTGAACACAAGACTGTCTAAGTTCTCGCTTCGCAGGTGACTTATCTTCTGTTCGCCGATTACCCAGCGGATACTGTCCACGATATTACTCTTGCCACAACCGTTGGGGCCTACGATGCCGGTGATATTGTCATCAAAACTTACAACTGTCTTGTCGGCAAAGCTTTTAAAGCCCTTGATTTCTAAGCTCTTTAATCTCACTGTTTCTTATTTTACTGTGTACTTCTATTTGGGGCGAATTTAGGGAATAAAAGGCATGCCGGGCATTGGCTTTCAGGGTTTTCCACATTGGTGGGGAGAATGTGGAGAAGATGGGCTTGATTGGTGTTGGAGGTGGAAGGTTTAATATAGAGCGACTCGAAATGCTCCACAATTTGCTTTTTATTTTATAAAAATAATTGATTTATATTAGGCTTGTTACACGCATTACAAAAACCACCATCACCTGCATATGGAAATTCAAGAGTTTGTCACCAACCTTGGTTTTGAATTCAACCCATTCCAATCAGTTAACGCAGATCAAGAAGCTACAATTTTAGGTGAATATTTTATTACTCCTGACTACTTTGAAGATTTATGGGGGGATAAATATTCTCCTATTTCAAGTATCATATATGCGCCCAGAGGAGGTGGCAAATCGGCACAAAGAATAATGATCGAGAAGAAAGCCACAGAATCAGGAGATGTTTTACCTATAGATTATACCAAACATGACCTATCTGCTTTTTCGAAAATTGAAGAAGTTACCATAAGCTACCACCTAGTTTCTTTAAACAAGCTTCTATTGATAGCTTTTTTTAAAAGGCTATCAGAATTTAATGAATCACCATTTGAAGCTTTCAACTACACTGAAAGACAATATATATTTAATCTTGCAAAAAAATATTTATCCAAGACACCCAACATTTATCCAAAAAATGAGGTCAAAAAATTCAAGAAGCTCCCTGACAAAGCTTCTGATTTTTGGAGAACAATAAAGGCTCCTTTTTCAGATTTTATTAAAAGTGCTACAAAGAAACAAGGTTTTGAGATAGATTTATCTTCGGTACAGGGTAACAAACAATTGGAAGGCACGCATCGTGAGAATTTAAAGTACTTAGTTGATTGTCTTGCTAAACTCGGGTTTGTCAGCATTTATGTATTAGTTGATCAGGTGGATGAACAAAATCTCACAGGAAACGATACAGAAGCGAGCTTTGTGCTTGTGCGTGACTTAATCAAAGATCTACAGCTTCTTGAAACAGAAAATCTCTGCTTCAAGTTTTTTTTATCGGATTCTTTAAGGCCATATACAAACACACATGCAAGACCAGATAGAATTTTAACTTTTGAAATCCAATGGAGTCATGATAAGCTACATGAAATGCTTGATAAGCGAGTTAAAATTTATAGCAAAGAAAGAGTTCTTCACTTTGAAGATTTACTTGAAGATGCAAACTCCCTCAATAGAGTTTTACTTTTTTCGGAGCACTCACCCAGAGATTGTATCAGGATTTGCAGGCGAATAATATCGGAGCAATTCAAAGCTAATCCCTATGCAAAAAAGTTCACTCCTGAAATCGTAAACCAATCTATTACAATATTTGCTAAAGAAAAAGCTGCTGAAATAATAACAAAAAACAATGACTTTCTTTCACAAATTAACCGAGCTTCATTCACTATCGGAAAATTAAATACAACAATTGCAAACCCCCAGCGGTTTAAGATTAACGAAATAATTGCACTGTGGCTACAAAAGGGGTTTATCAAACTAATAAATCAAAACTCTGATGAACTAAAAAATGAATATGCATTTGAAGATATAAGAGTTTCCTACACTGCTTGTGCTACTCTCCCATTAGATAAATTTATTCAAGATCGAGTGGTACAATGCAAGCTGAACACATGTAAACTTTTTTATTATAGAAACTTTGACGAATGTCAGCACTCTTGTCCAACATGTTACACCTTGAATCCATGATTTTAATGTTCAATGAAACAAAAAGCAGCATTGAAATGTTGAGTTTTCACGCCGTGGTTACTGTTTTCCTCCACCAACCACAATAATTTTCAGATGCCTTCCATCCTTCGTGGGCATGACAAATACTCCGAAAGATCAACAACTCTCCATGCGCCTTGTTCCGCCATACCAATAACAACTGATTTCTTTAATGAAACCCAGGCGGAACACAGCGCCTCCAGAGTTCAAGCATAACACGGAGCTGGTTCGTCAACCTTCTTCCTCACAACCACAATGACCGATCTGTTTCGACTCATGCGGAGGTAAAGGTGGGTGGGCCGTTCCGGCGGCGGCGCATTAGCCGGGACTTGATTTTTTGGTTCTTTTGGATCAAGCCAAAAGAACATAAAAAATAGTTTACCTTTCAATACATTTAAAAGTTATGTGGAGAATAATCTTATTTCTATTACTCTCTGCTTCTGTAAAAGCACAATCAGTTTACAAAACTCCTTCAGGACAGAAATATCATCTGGCTACTTGCCGCACCGTAAAAAATGTTTCAGAAAAGATTACGATTGAACATGCAAAAGAATTGGGATTAGAGCCTTGTAAGATTTGTAAGCCACCAGTCATTAATTCGTCCACCCCATCTCCCAATAAACAGCAAGGCGAAGGCCAAACCGTTCAATGTAAGGGAATAACAAAAGCCGGCACCCGTTGCAAGCACATGACAAGGATTGCTAACGGTTATTGTTTTCAGCATCAACCCGGGTAGTTTTTCTCCCTCCAAATTAAAATCCCGCTGTGGTTTAATTAGCTTACCTTCACCGGGTGATAACAAGTTCTTTCAACAATTCAGTCCGGATCAGTTCAATTCTTACTCTTCTTCTTAGTAATAGTTAATCTCCTCTATACTTTTTGCTGCCAGTCCTTTCATCACAACTTGTTCCGCAAGGAGCAGGTGGTATTTTAATTGTTTTATTTTAAATTTTGTTTTATGAACATGTACGTTTCGAATTTAAGTTTTCACACTGGCGAAGATGACCTTCGTAAATTATTTGAGGCATTTGGCGCTGTTTCATCCGCCAAAGTCATTACTGACCGGGAGACTGGCCGCAGCCGTGGCTTCGGATTTGTAGAGATGGCATCTGCTACGGAAGCAGAAGCTGCTATGAAGGGACTCAATAATAAAGACATTGATGGCAGGGCCATGTCTGTTACGGTAGCCAGGGAGAAGGCTCCCCGTTCTGACAACAAAAGATGGTAATGCAACCCCGATAATGATTTTTTGAAAGAGCCGTAACCGGCTCTTTTTTTATTGCTGTCCCTGCATCTTATTTACCTTTTCCTGCAAGGAGGCTGTATTTTTTGAACCGATCAATTTCAGTTCATCCACCATTCGTTGTGCATTCGTTTTATCTTTTTGGTTGATGTAGATAAGTCCCATGTAATAGCGGCTGTTCTCATTTTGAGGGTTCAGTTTTACTGCTTCTTTCAGGTAGCTCATCGCTTCTGTGTTACTGCCTGCCCTGTAATAGCTATAGCCCAGCTCCACATAAGCTGCCGTATAAGTTTTTTCCATTTCTATCGCCACTTTCAGGTAGGGAATTGCTTCACTGTATTTTCCCTCACTATTCAGGCAATAACCCATTCCAAAATTTGCTTTCCGTTCACGGGGATTGATGCCCAGTGTTTTTTTGTACCACTCCATCGCCGTGACCCTGTCCTTTTTATTATCCCGGTACACCTCGCCGATACCATTGTAACCAATATGGCTTTTAGGATCCATTTCAATCGCTTTTTTATAATAACCGATCGCCTGCTCATCTTCCTTCAGCCTTGCACAGGAAAATCCCAGTTCCAGGTAAGTGTTAATATAATCTGTCTTGAATTCAAGCGACTTCAGCAAAGAGGGCTTTGCCGATGCGTAGTCCTTTAATGCATTTTTCAAAAAGCCCTTACGGTACCAATGCAGGTAATCTGTAATTGGAACCTTAACCCGTTCCTCATACAACATATAATTTTTCAATGCTTCTTCATTCTCGTCATTTTGATAAGCAATATTTCCGAGCTGCTTGTATACATTGGCATTGTCAGGATTTATTTCTATGCACCTGTTGTAATAAAAAAGGGCGGAATCACTGTCCGATGTTTTTTCAAAAGCGTAGCCCAGCTCAAAGTTGGCTTTATACACATCGCTCCATACCGGCATTACCTGCCGGAGGACTTCGATGGCGGCTTTATAATCTTTGCCATCATTGCGGCACCAGCCCAGCTCATACAGGGCTTCTGTATAACCGGGCCTCAGCTCTATGGCCTGTTTAAACTTCTCTGCAGCTGCGGCGGTTTTTTTTTGATCTTTCAGTTTAACGCCTTCCTCGTAAAGTGCCCTGGCATCCTGTGCTTCTGCAATTGTACAGAGGCCAATAAACAATGGCAATAAAAAAAACAGTTTCCTCATTTTTTATTGCAAATCTAACCAAAGAGCCGGGATATCACCGGCATCACGGTGCAATTCTGTTAAGGGGCTAAAAAAAACTTCTCCGGCAATTAATCGTTACCACTTAGAAAAAGGGACTGCAACCGTATGCGTAGACAAACCGCTACAAACCCATGTATGCTGCATTTACAATTAACAGGCATAAGGTTCTATTTTTTTCTGCCCCTGCTGTTGATTTCTTTGCACTGTTGATTACCGAACCGCTATCGTATCCTGTGAAAAGCCCGTTTGCAATCCAATATCCTTCCAAACCGCCCTTTGAAAACTGCCTTTAATCCGTACCCTGGAAGAAACTAACATTAAACCTTAAAAAGTGAAAAAGATGGCAACGAATGTAAACAGAGCATTGGAACCTGCATCGCAAAGCAAGGTGGCGCTTCACCTGATGATTAACCAACTTTCCGTAAGCACCATGCCGGCAGCGGCCCGCAATCAAAGTACCATTGTAAATGAAATCCCTGCCGAATTGTATGTAAATACCGATCAGCATAAGCTGGCGGCTGTTATCGGCAGCTTGCTAAATGCAATGATCAGTCATACTGGCAATGCTGCGATACATGTTTCAGCCAAAGCCTATGGAAACGTTATGCTGCTACACCTGAAAGGGCAGAGTAAACTGAACAATCCTGTTTTTGCAGGAACCCTGAGTGAAGTACAACAGCTGGCTCAAAATGTGGGAGGTACTGTGGGTGTAACAAGCTGCCGCAACAATATCACAACGGTGGCGCTGAGTTTTACCAACACATTACTTGCTGCATGATTGTACATTCTTTACCTGCAGACGTCCACCATGTTCTTTACCAGCCTGAACAGGTAAAGGGAGTTATCATATAATGGCTTTCGGGCAAGGTCAGACGGATCACCTTTGCATTTTGTTTTTGTGGTTTTACCAGCTTTTGTAACCGTTATGCTGACAATGGCAGTAACCTGCGTGCCCTTTACCTCCTCCTGAATGAGGATGACAGAATCTGTTACATTCAGATGTTTTTCATTAATTATGTTATTGATCTTTTCCAACTGTTCGCTGGTAAGCGTACAGGTCTTTTCTTCA
Source organism: uncultured Chitinophaga sp. (assembly GCA_964358155.1). Taxonomy (GTDB): domain Bacteria; phylum Bacteroidota; class Bacteroidia; order Chitinophagales; family Chitinophagaceae; genus JJ008. Next base: position 21,083 of record CAYHPA010000010.1, on the reverse strand, counting down.
TTTTCCTGTTTAGTGCCCCTCCTGCCGGTATATTTTACGGAATAAGATACAGTGTTGCCGCTTATGCTGATGTTTTCAGAGGTGGAGTGGCTGTCCTTGCCTTTTTCAGCATAGTAATTATAAATGGTCAGCGAGGGTTGTTGTGCAACCGTATTGCCTGCGCTCAACAGCACAATAAGCATCAGGAGTGTTACCGGTCTTATCATATAATTGCTTTTAACAGATTAAAGCAAGCGACTGGATCCTTTTAGCTACGCTGCAAAATCATTTATAGCCAAACCAGATGCGGGCATCCATATCAAACAACCAATAAATGCCGTTGCAGTAAGCAAAATTAAAACTTTCCTGCACAGGGGCATAATCCGGCAAGGTCAGCACCCTCGAAAGATTACAGGAAGCATAGTCGTAAAGTTCGATTTGCTTACTTACAACATTTAAAAAACCGACCTCCGCATCTTTAATACCTGTATATATTAAAGAGGTGTAGTTATAATCGTCTGCACCCGATTCTACAAGATCCCCCGATGTTCCCCAGTTTATGTCAGTAGTAGAAGACGGAGTTCCGTCCTCGATATCATAGGAATGAAGTTTCCCGTCAAATACAAACAGGACTTTTTTCTCTGCATAATTATAGGCGCCGACTGACTGGGCATCGGGCTGGTTCATCCCTTCCAGCATAACCTTATAATCTTTTACCATACCTTTTGTATCCAGCACATAGCTGAACCAGCCATAGTCTGAATACTCATTTCCCTGGATTTCTTTGCTGACCGGGTTGTACCATATTCCTCTTACATCCCTCCTACAAACACTGCTGTCAGCAGAAAGCCTGTTCCCCTTTGCATCAAAAACTGCCAGCGGATAGCCAACATTACCTGCCATGGCAGCATAATATTTTTTCTGCACCGGGTGCCACACAACGCCGGCCCCCCGTCTGCCCGGCATATCGTCTTCAGCGGTCAGTGGCATCTTAAGTTCCATTACCTTTTGCAGAACCTTGGTGGGTACGGTTTGGTTCTGCGAAAACAACTGTGCAGAGAATACGATACCTGCAACAACGAGAAATATTTTTTTCATTCTATTTTATTTTTAGGTGAAATTAAACAGATTTAAATCATCCCCGACAGAATGGGAGTTAAAAAAAAGGATGAAATAATATTCCAAAAAGTTGTCAGAACAGCAGGAAAGGATGATATGGATCAGTTGTCTGTTTCCGAACCAAAGAACCCGAGGTCGGCAAGTATGATGGCCGAACTGGTATAATTGAACAGACTCATGTTGAGATTATCGCTCAGCTCCTGCCTGCTTTTACTGAAATCCGATTTGATAAGTGAAAGTTTGTAGGAATTGATTTTAAAAAAAGCCAGACGGGCTGCCTGTGCTGTAAAGTCATCGGATAAGTGGAACGACTCGGCAATATATGCCTGGTCATTGTAATATGGATGGTTCATACAGGAGGATATTGGTTTTTACAAGGACTGGACTTCTTAAAAACGCCGGGAGAAGCCAAAAATTGCACATAGGGCATAGAGTATTACAGGCTTCAGACAAAACACTTAACTTAACAGCCAAAAGGCTGTATGTCTGTCAGTACCAGCGATATGTTCTACTCCCGGCTGCCCATTAACCAGATTCCTCTTAGTGAATTACTGATGGAAGAACATCTTTTTTACAAAGTGCCGGCGAACTGGAATGTGGTGATAACGGATGTAAAAAAGTCCACGATGGCCGTAGCCAATGGGCTGCATGAAACAGTAAACCTGGTGGCTACCGGCAGTATTGTGGCGGTGCTGAATATTGCGGCAAAAGCCAATATTACGGTTCCCTTTTTCTTCGGAGGCGATGGCGCCACATTCATCATTCCATCCTCCATACTGGAACCGGCAATGAAAGCCCTGCTGCAGCATCAGCAAAATACAGAACAGAGTTATAAGCTCA
>CAYHPA010000010.1:0-19135 GCA_964358155.1 uncultured Chitinophaga sp. | reverse complement strand
CCTGTGGAAGACATCTATACGGGCAATCACCTGCTCAACATCAGTAAACTGAAAGCATCTGAACTTTTTTCTATTCCGGTTGTCCTGGGCGACGGCCTTTCTTATGCTGAAAAAATAATCAAAGGCGAAGACTATCTGCCCGGAATATTCTCAATAAATGAAGATGACCTTGACTTGAGCGGGATGCAATGCCGCTGGGATAAAATAAAACCACCGGATAATTATGATGAAGTGGTCAGCTTGTTAGTGATTGTCCGGCACGGAATGAACCAGGCGGCCGGTTTTAAAAAAGTAATCAATAAACTGGATGAGATATATGGCGATCAGGGAAAAAGAAAACCCATCACCGTATCCAAATTAAAACTGAAAGGAACGCTGAAAAAAATCGGTGCCGAAACGCAGGCAAGATTTGGCAGACGTAATTTTGGTTACCTGATGCGTAACTGGTTTGCCACCATGCTTGGTTCCTTGTATTTCAAAACCAAAACGGGGAAAAAATACCTGACCCAATTGGTGGAACTGTCGGACACACTGGTAATGGATGGAAGGATCAATACGGTAATTTCCGGCACAAGAGAGCAGCGGGAAATGCTACAGGCCGCACTTGATGTAATGGAAGAAAACGGTGAGATCAATTATGGCCTGCATGTAAGCGGCGAGTCGGTCATGTCCTGCTATGTCCGCAATATGAATGAAGATCATATTCATTTTGTAGATGGAGGCGGCGGTGGTTATACCAAAGCAGCCGGTGTCCTGAAAAAGAAAATTTATACTTCTTGATAAACTACTCCCATGAAAAAATTTATTCCCATAATCCTGTTTGCGTTTCTATACTGCACATCCTGCAACAATGCAAAAGACGAAACGGCAGAAGGCCGTGAGCCTGAAATGGAAGACGTGGATGCCCCGGAAGAAAAAACCCCAAAAGGAAAAAAAATAACAGACCGGGATTACAGCATCAGCAAAGAGAATGCTTACAACAATATGTTTCTCGATAGCATAGCCATGGAAAAATATATTGCAGACAGGCAACTGGCTGATAAAAAAATTGCCAATCGCATGCGCAGCTTTTACAATGCCCGCAATTACCAGTATGCCTGGTTCTCCCCGGCAGGGCTTACTGAGCAGGCCCGTTTTTTCTGGAACCAGTATGACTATGCGGTAAACTACCTGAAGGACAGCACTATGGCAAATTCTTCCTTTTTTAAGCTGGCATCGCAATACATGAACCAGGAAAAAGTAACGGTCAGCAAAACAGATGCAGGAATCCTGCAAACGGAATTTGGCCTTACAGAACAGTTTATCCGCTACATCAACAGCACTTATGAAAAAGGGTATGTAAAAAGGAAAGAGCAGGAAAAATTCATTCCCATCAAAAAAATGGATCCACTTGCCATGGCCGACTCATTGCTGAACAAAAAGCATAAGGACGATAAATACTACGAAGATGTAAACGATATGTATGCTTCCCTCAAAAAAAACCTTCAATTATATTATAACCTGGCAAAAGCAGGTGACTGGGATCCGATACCTGCTGTAAAAAAGTCTTTGAAGAAAGGGGACTCAAGCAACATTGTGGCCCTTGTTAAAAAAAGATTGCAATTAACACAGGATATGCCGGGTGCTGACAGCAGCGCCATATTTACCGACACACTGGAACTGGCTGTAAATAAATTCCTGCTAAGGCACGGATATAAAGCAACTGGAACAGTCAGTGCGGAACAGATAAAGGACATGAACGTTGCTCCCAAAGAAAGGCTGAAACAGATACTCCTGAATATGGACCGTATGCGCTGGATGCCTCAAAAACCAGAAGGGCATCTTATCATTGTCAACCTGCCGGAGTTTATGCTGCATATAATGAATGGAAAAGAAAAAGTATTTGACATGGTGGTGGTGGTGGGAAAAGTGGGAAATAATACAATGATGTTTAACGGTGACCTGAATCAAATCATTTTCAGTCCTTACTGGAATGTACCTATGAGCATTATTAAAAGCGAGATAGAACCGGCGGTAAAGCGAAATCCAAATTATCTCGCCAATAAAAATATGGAACGGGTTGGCAATTACATCCGTCAAAAGCCCGGCCCGGGCAATGCATTGGGTAAAGTGAAATTTATTTTCCCAAACAGTTTCAATATGTACTTTCATGATACCCCATCCAAAAGTCTGTTCGGAGAGGATAAACGGGCATTCAGCCATGGCTGTGTGCGCCTGAGCGAACCGCAAAAAATGGCCGAATGGTTATTGCGCAACGACAATGCCTGGCCGAAAGAAAAAATTGTAAAGGCCATGAACCAGACGCATGAAACTTCTGTAAAACTGAAAGAAGCTATTCCCGTTTTCATTATTTATTACACAGCATGGGTGGATGCTGATGGATTGCTCAATTTCCGGGATGATGTTTATAAACATGATAAAGAACTGATGCAAAAAATGTTCAGCGCTTCTGCATCCGCCTCCACCAACGTTATTCGGGTGGATAACATGAATGTTTCGTTTCAACAGTAAGGGAATTTCGCCGCTCATCCATGAATTGTGCTGTTTGCCCAAATGCAAGCAGCATTTTTAATAATAAGAATGCCCTAATTAACACCGGCTGTAAAACCAAAACTGTATGCAATATGGTAAGGTATATCATGTCCTTTTCCGTTCAGGAAGGCCGGGAACAATCAGCCCAAAAAGCCATTGCCCGTTATTTTGACGCCCTTCAAAAACATGGCCCTGGTGGTATGCGCAGCCAGTGCTATGCCGATCATGACAGGGACGGCAATTTTGTGCACATCAAAAGTTTTAAAAAAGAGTCGGTTGCCAATCATCATTTCCGGTCTTCTGTTTTCCGGGAATATATTGAACAGCTGGCTTTAGTCTGCAGTGACAAACCCGTTTTTACGAGACTGCAGCAGCAAAAGACTTTTGAATCCATCTACTAAGGCATGTCCGCAGCCAACTGCTATGCAGAACCAACCGATTACTTTTATAATCAAACATCCGCCGGATGAGAAGTGTTGTAGTTTTTCTGGCTGTTTCATCCTTGTTGATACCAATGAAGTCTGGAAACATTCCAATCGTATCACCCTTGCCTCGTATGCACCCGCACCTCCTCCAGTCTCCTATATCAGGAGAACAACGTCTAACAGCTCAGGCATCATTCCCGACCCGGGTTACCAGCAGTTAATTCCTGTAACCGTGCAAGAGGGAATAACTCTTTTCTCCTATATCAATAAGAACAGGGGGAAACTTACCCCCCTCGCTGAAAGACATGCTTGCAATAATTGATACAAAGATTGCTTCCTGGTAGCATTTATACACATCATTCCCTCTTTTTTATCTTGTCTGCCTTATAAATTTTAAATCCTGTAAATTTATTGCTCAGGAAAAAACCAACTGCCATGCACCGAGTCATCATACCCGTTGACTTCTCTGAAACATCATTGAATGCCGCCCGCTTCACTGCCCAAATGCTGGCAGGTAAAAATGATGCGGTAGCCATCCTTTACAACAATTATGAATCTGCCGATGATCATGACATTACCATCAACTACCTGGAAAGCCTGAAAAAGGAATTTATACAAACGGGAGTTGAATCGGTAGAGCTGGAACATGAAATGGGCGGCGACCTGATTGATAATATTGCACGCCTTGCCCACACCCTCCGGGCCACATTGATAGCCATGGGCATCAGCGGCAAATCTGCCGTGCAGCAGGCCATGTTTGGAAGCAATACCCTCAAGCTGATTGACAGAAACCTGTACCCCGTCATGATCATTCCGCCGGATGCAGTGTATAATGGTATCAGCAACGTGGCTTTTGCATCCGATTTCAGAAATGTGGAAGACACCACCCCCGCAGCTCTTATCAATGCCGTGCTGGAAATGTTCAATCCCATGCTCCATATTGTAAACGTAAATAAGGACCATTACGTTTCCATCACAGAAGATATACAACAGGGCAAAGAAAAATTCAAAGAAATGTTCAGCGCCTGGAAAACCGAGTTCTATTTCATTACCATGAACGACTTTTATGAGGCTATGGACAATTTTGTAAAAGATTACAAGGTTGATATACTTATTACCATTCCCAAACACCAGAGCAATACCACTTCTTTATTTAAAAGCAGCCATACCAAGCGTCTTGCCTACCACAGCCATATACCTATACTGGCTGCACACGAATAAACCTGCCGTAATCTTTCCCGCAACAGGCGACACATTCTCCCTAAATTTGCCTATTATTTAAAAAATAAATATGAATACAGTAATTGTTCCCGTTGATTTTTCAGAAACATCGCTGAATGCTGCCAGGTATGCAACAAAACTTCTTACCGGTCATTACGGGGTAAATATGATTCTTCATCATGTATATGACAAAGCTGATGATGCCGCTGAAATAACCGAAAAACTGGAGCAATTAAAAAATCACCTTCGTGAAAACGGAATAGTAAAAACGGAAATGCTTGCCGAACAAGGCGATGATTTTATAGATGAACTGGAAAAATTAGCCCGCCACCGTCAGGCAGACCTGGTGATAATGGGAATCACAGGTCGTTCTCCGATCAGTCAGAGTTTAATAGGCAGCAATACGCTGAAGATGCTGGAAACAAAAGCATGCCCGGTGCTTATAGTTCCCCCGGATTGTGTTTATGCTGATGTAAAAAATGTATTACTTACTTCCGATTTTCAGGATGTGCTGGCCAACACCCCTTCCGTGCCTATCCGTGAGTTTCTGAAAACATTTTATCCCAAAATGCATATTGTAAATGTTGACAACGAACATTATGTTTCCCTTACGGAAGAATACCAGAAAGAAAAAATGAAGCTGAAGGAGATGTTTCAGGATTTTAATCCCGAGTTTTATTTCCTGGGAATGAATGACAGAGACGAGGCCATCAACCAGTTTGCCGGTGACAAAAATATTGACCTGATTATCATCGTACACAAAGAGCAATCAATTTTTTCTAAGCTGTTCGTAAAAAGCCAAACAAAAAAATTGGTATACCAAAGCAAAATGCCGGTGCTGGCCATTCATGAATGACAGGCTTTCGCTTTAAATTAATCCTTGACAACGCAGAAAGTAATAATTACCTTTGCTTTTACCTGTATGTGTCATAACACCCAAAAACCGGTTTGTATTTATTCATTTGCTGCGCAATTATTGCCTGCTAATTTTTACATTCCTGATTAAAAAAGCACCACCCCACTTACTTTTCTGCCCCATTTTATTCTCCCGCCAGGCGGGATTGTTTCACTAACGATTGCTTTTATGAAAAATATTAAACTGATTGAAGTCCCCTCAGAAATAGGTGCCGGCACCCGTGGCGCCAGCCTTGGCATTGAAGCTATTAAGATAGCAGCACTTGACTTTATGAGCAATTTCTTTATTCATTTCCCTTCTGAGAAAATTTCCGTTGAAAATAAATTACTGTATGAACCGATTGAGTCGCCCTATGCCAAGCGAATCAAGGGCATAGCTTCCCTCTACGACAAAGTAAGCAAGTCTGTCAGCGATTCAATGAAAAACAATTTTTTTCCAGTGGTGCTGAGTGGCGATCACAGCACAGCCGGGGCCACCATTGCGGGCATTAAGGCCGCCAAACCTAAAAGCAAATTGGGCGTGATATGGATAGATGCCCATGCTGACCTGCATACCCCTTATACCACCCCCAGCGGAAATGTGCATGGTATGGCAATGGCCGCCACCATCAACCAGGATAATGAAGACTGTGCGGTGCATGATGTGGTTGAAGACACAGCGAAATACTGGAATTACCTGAAAAATTCCGGCAAGGTTGCGCCAAAAGCATTACCCGAAGATGTAGTGTTCATTTCACTGAGAGATTATGAAAAGGAAGAAAGGCACCTTATAGAAAAATATAACATGAAGGTCGTTACTACAAAGGAAGTGCGAAACAAAGGCGCTGAAAATGTGGTGAGAGCTGTATTACGTTACCTGGCAGACTGCACCGACATTTATATTTCATTTGATGTGGACAGCCTTGACTCATCCATCTCCAAAGGAACGGGCACACCAGTAAGCAACGGCCTGAAAGAAAGAGAAGCCGAAGACCTTATCAGTAAGTTTATGCAAAACCGCAAAGTATGTTGCTTTGAGATCACCGAAGTAAATCCTACGCTGGATAAGGAGAACCTGATGGCTGAAATCGCTTTCAATATTCTTCAGCGCAGTGTGAATGTGCTGCTCATGAATTAAAGCGATGCAAGTTTCTCCCTCACTGCTGCTGTGGCAACCGGGCCCAGTTCAAAACTGCTTTGCAGGCATTCCTTCAGCAGGACTTTTGCTTCCTCCTTCTTCCCATTGTCAGCAAAAATAAATGCAGTGTGCAGCAGGGCATCAGGTTCAAACGTTTTTCTATACACATAGCCTTTGGCATACTTCATGGCTGTAAGCTTATCACCGCTTTTATAATAACTCCATGCAATCCAGTCGCAGGTTTCGGGAGTATACCGGTTCTTTAATTCATTTTCAGCAAGTGTAAGGGCTTTTTGATATTGCCCTGCATCATTATAGACAGCAATGAGGTATTTATTGTACATGTTCCCATATCCGGGTTTTTGTACATCATTCAGAAATGCGGTCAGCCATTTGTTTTTTCCGTCAGTGTCATTCTCAGTTTCAGCTATTTCAGCCAGCATAAGTTTCAGGTCGGGAAGATCAGTTTGCAATAAAATATATTGAAGAATGTGTTTTGCGACGGCATTATTCCCGTCATGTGAATAGGCAATCCAGGCAATACCTTTCAGGCAATAAAGGTTAGCAGGGTCTTTTTTAAGAACATCCAGGTATGCCTGATAAGATTCTTTGATCCGGCCTGTATGACCGTACATATCAGCGAGGTTGGACAAAGTCCAGCAGTAAAGGCTTTTCTTTTTGTTCTTTATTTTTTCAAAAGCCTGTTCCATCAGGTTGATGGCTTCCTCAAGGTTTCCCCTGTGGTCTTCCCATTTGGCTTTGCGTATCAGGTAGTCAAAGGCCGACCCGTCTGCAATACTGTTCAGCGCCCTGAATGCATCAGCATATCTTCCCAACTCCATCCAACTGTCAAACTGAAGTAATTTAATCGTATAAGGGTCGCCACTTGCTTTCCCGGCATTTTCATTGTAGCGGGCTGCCATTGAAAAATGATGCTGCGTAATGGAGTTTTGCGATAATGCAAACAAAATATCAGGGTCTGTATTATTCAGCTTTAAAGAACTTCTCCTTAATAAGGAATCACCCGTATGCAATGAAGCAATATTACCCGTGAGCCTGAAATCATTCAATGTATATTTTGCAAGCTCAAGCATATTTACATAGCTGCCTGTATCTTTTAAAAGGCGCTGTTGCCAGAAACTTATTTCGTCAGCATTTTTTTTCTTTTCAGCATTGCTTATCTCCGGATTCAGATAAACCATATAGTCCTTCTCTTTCACAATTTGTGATTTCCGTTGACTGCAGGAAAGAAGCAATGTGCCTGTAAAAAGTAAAAAGATGATTAGGCGGAACATATAAATGATTTAAGCATAAAAATTACCGGGTAGCTGCGGCTACCCGGCTATGGCTGCATTCTTATTTAGAAGGGTGCGGCTAAGAATGGAAATGTGCTCAAAAAAGGCTTGTCGTTAGCGTTTACATTGTCCTTTGTAAGCGTTGGGTTTGACGTACCTGCAGGTCCGCCGAAAATAAGCAGCAGTTCCGTATCAATTACATCATCAGCCAATGCTCTTCCGGTAAGAACATTAACTCCGTCAAAAAAAGTGGTAGTGCCGCTCATTTTCACATTTAGTACATCTGTTACCAGCAAGCCTGCAAAAGTGGCTTTATCCTGCCCCAATGCATTTTGTGTGTATCCAAAACCTGTCAGCACACTCTGGAATTGTGCGTTAAAAGCTGCGTTCATTGCTGAAGGAGTGGTGGTATTAAACTCATTTTTTCGGGCAGAGTTCACAAACACCGTGTTCACAGCCGGTCTTGCCATCTGGTCGTTCTGCATGTAGGTGCCCGAGGTATCAAAACTATCTGCAGGCGTATCGTCTTTATCGCAACCTGCAACTGACAACGCCAGCGCAGCGATAAAGGAAAGTGATAATTTATTGAAGCGTATCATGATTATAAAATTTAAGTGTTGATGAATTTATTTTGATTTTGTTTCAGCCCACACATTAATAGTGGCGGCAGTACCAAGCATTGTTTTGGGAACCTCCACCACAATGGACATTACATTAGTGCCAGCGAAGGTATCCGAGCCAGGATTATTGAAACCGGTTGCTGATCCTGCAAGTATCATTTTAAAACGGGCAAGGTCAAAAAAGAAGGGATCATCACGTGGGCCTGCGAATATTCTTGTACCATTTGAATTGGTAGCAGAATTGATGGTAGCAGCGCCATAAGGAGTAACAGCCACCTCAGTAGCCGGACCATTTGTTTTTACGGTACTGCTTGTTCCGGTGGTACCGGGTGCAACAGGCCCATACACTCTCATTTTGCCATTCTGAACAAGACATTGAATTACCAGGTCTTCCACATTGTCTCCGGTGTTGTCAATATTCAATTCATACATCACATTGGAAGGGAAGCTGGCAGAGGCAGAAGCAGCTGGCGATAAAAGACCCTGTGTGTTGATTACAAACACCATTTTACTGTTATCAGCAGGGCTTTGAAAGGCGTACACATCGGTAATATCATTACCGGGGCTGGTGCTGCCGGGGCCGGTTACCGCAGGTGCATCAATATGGTCGGCAGCATAAATAATACCACCGATCGCTATAGCGCCCAGCAAACCACCAAATAGAAATTTCTTTTTCATAATAGAGCAATTTGATTTAATAATAAGTTGAAATAGAAGAATAGACAGAACAAATACGCAGAATGATACTTCTTGGATTTAAGAGAGATGGATAATTTGTAAGGAGGCGGGAAAAAAATCAGGAAAATGTTTTTTTCAGGCCTTCAGAAAAACTAATGGGCTGAAAGCCCAGTTTCTTATTTGCTTTATCAATTATAAACCCTGTTTTCAGCGGCCTTATTGCAGGTTGGGAAAAATTTTTCCTGTTTACTTCCTTAATAAGTGATTTATCCAGATGCAAATAATCAGCAACAGCAAGCGCCATTTCATACGGAGTGAGCACATCCGGACCCCCGATATGATATACCCCTGTGGCTTTTATTTCTATAATAGACAGAATGGCGGTAGCAAGGTCTTCCACAAATGTTGGTGTCCTCACCTGGTCGCCCACTACATTATACTCCTCTCCTTTTTCCAGCTTACTTTTCACTACAGTAAGGATATTATCCTTTCCTGACTGAGGTTTACCATAAACCAGTATCGTCCGCACAATGGCCCATCCGTATTCATATTCCTTTACCGCTTCTTCCGCTTCCAGCTTTGTTTTGCCGTAAAAATTTACAGGGCCGGGGGCATCATCTTCCTTATACATTCCTTGTTTACCATCAAATATGAAATCGGTGGAGACAAAAACAAAAAAAGATTTTTTTTCTTCAGCATTCAGCAGCATTGTTATCGTGCCTTCTACATTGGCCATATAGGCCTGCCATTGGTTTTGTTCACACTCATCCACCCGGCTCATTGCCCCGGCATGCACTACCGCATCAGGAGAATATTTTGCAAATACATCATGTACTGCAAATGGATCCGTAAAATCCATAGAAGCATATGTGAAGTTTTTATCCGCAGAAAAAGGTAACCGGCAGTCTCCCTTACCTGTGGCAATTACCTCATGGCCTTTTCGTAAAAGTTGTTCCGTAAGATAATAACCAAGAAACCCGTTGGCACCGGTCAGTAAAATCCTCATAGCTCAAAGGTAGAGTTATGAAATAAAAAATCCCGTTCCGCAGAAACGGAACGGGATTCCGGATATATATCAAACCAACTTTATTGTTTGTTCAATGCGTCAACCAATGCAGCCAGGTCGCTCTCGCTTTTCGTATTCAGATTACCTGATTTGATGATCTCATCTGTTTTAGCTGACATGGAAGGCAGTGCATCAACAATAGCCTGCTTCCCTGCTTTAATTTTTTTTATTTCACCACCGGGTATATACAGATACAATTGTTGTGTAGTGACGATTTCCCTGCGGCTATAATCTCCAAGTGTTGAGGCGTCTTCCACTTTTTGTGAAATGTATTTCAGCAAATGTAGCTTCGGTCCGAAAGAAAGAACCTGGTATACGGCCGAAGAAGGGCGGTTGTCTACTTCGGGATAACCTTGTTTAAATGTGTAATGCTTTACAGCTCCGTCATTACCGGGTTCGTCATACGAAACCAGGTCAAATGATTCCAGCTTCAGTTCATCGCCATCCCGCTGCACCATGATGGCGTTGCTGAAAATATTGAATTTAACAGGAACATTGGTAACAATTCTGTCGCCGTTGAACTGTACCGTACCCGTCTTATACTCTGAATGCAGAAAAGGAGAACCTCCTACATCCTGCAGCGCTGGTAAACGCATTGGCGTAAGCCGGAGTTCTCCCATGGTAACCTCCGTGCTGCCGCCACCTGACTGATCAGGCGCAGTGGCCTGGTTATTTTGAGCAAATGAAACTGAAAGCACCAGGCTTAGAAATGATACGCAAAGAATCTTTCTCCTCATATGATTTTCCTTTATTTTAAAAATGTGGGCAAATATATTACACAGAATAATAGATTGATTGCCGGTCATCAAAGTTTTTTTATCTGCAAACGATTGAGCTGCTCCTATTAAATTATTTTCTTATGTCAACTTGTTAGGTAAAAGGGCTGCAGTTTTGTGCAGCCCTTTATAGTTAGCAAGTATCCTTAAAATGGTTTAAGGTCTGTTTTAGGGGGAAAATTAAATTTGGGAGTAAGCTTCATATTGTAAAACGTAAAAGAATATATATCAGCCATTGTTTCTAAACTTTTTTTCAGGTTACTGGCACCGTGACCGGAGTTAACGTCAATTCTGATAAGGACCGGGTTGGAGCCTTTGTAATGTTCCTGCAAAGTGGCTATATATTTGAATGAGTGCGCAGGCACCACCCTGTCATCATGATCAGCAGTAGTAACCAAGGTGGAAGGATAATTCAAGCCCGGCTTGATATTATGAATTGGAGAATAACTAAAAAGGTTTTTAAAATCTTCGGGCTTATCGCTGGTTCCGTATTCCGGTATCCAGTTCCACCCGATAGTGAATTTGTGAAAACGGAGCATATCCATCACCCCTACCTGTGGAATGGCCACCCGGAAAAGATCCGGCCGTTGGTTGATAACCGCCCCAACCAACAGGCCGCCATTAGAACCGCCCTGTATGGCGAGGTAATCGGATGAAGTGTATTTTTCTTTGATAAGAAATTCGCCGGCGGCTATAAAATCATCAAATACATTTTGCTTTTTATCCAGCATGCCCGCTTCATGCCATTTTTCTCCATACTCACTACCTCCCCGCAGATTGGCAATGCAATAGACCCCTCCCTGCTCCAACCAGGTAATTCTGGATGGCGAAAAAGAAGGATTGCTGCTGATATTGAAACCGCCATAGCCGTAGAGAATAGTCGGGTTCTTTCCATTTCTTTCCATATCCTTTTTGTACACAACAAACATGGGGATCTTGGTTCCCTCCTTGCTGGGATAAAAAACCTGTTCCGTTTTGTAATCATCAGGATTAAAATTCACCTCCGGCTTCCTGAATACCTTGCTTTCCCCGCTGGCGATATCATACTGGTAAATGGTTGGAGGAAAAGTGATGGAGGTGAAGGTGTAGAAAACGGATTTATCTGTTTTCTCTCCGCCAAAGCCGCCGGCCGTACCAATAGTGGGAAGATTTACCTCCCTTTCCAGTTTTCCGTTAAAGTCATACACATACACCCGGCTGGTAACATCTTTCAGGTAAGTAATAAAAAGTTTGCCCCCGGCTGAATTGATGCCGGAAATATTCTCGGGCTTTTCAGGAATAATCGTTTTCCAGTTTTTCATATCAGGATTCAGGGGATCCACTAATACTATTTTCTGGTTTTTGGCTCCATCGTTGGTGCTCATCAGGAACTTGCCATTGACCTCCTCAATAAAACTATAATCGTAATCACCTGCCTCCTTAATTATTGGCTTGAATGTCTTGCCATTAGTTTTACTGTCAAAATACCAAAGGGCATTGCCATCTTTACCCTTGCCCCTGTCACTGATATTCAAAAAGACATACCGCTCATCTTCGCTGGTAAAAACAGTGTGGAAACGTTGCGGATTAGCCGGGTCTTCATATACCAGCACATCCTGATCCTGCGATGTTCCCACTTTGTGATAGTAAACCTGGTGGTTCTCATTCTTTGTCGAAAGTTCTTTTCCCTTTTCGGGTGTTGGATAACGGCTGTAATAAAAACCATCGCCTTTCCATTGTGCTCCGGATACTTTTACCCATGCCAGGGAATCCGGCAGGTATTGAAGCGTTTTCATATCCATTACAAAAAAAGTTCGCCAGTCGCTGCCGCCGGCCGACTTGCCCACCACTGCATACCGGCCATCTTTGGAAAGCGAAAAAGTGGCAAGGCTGGTAGTGCCTGTTGCAGAAAACTTATTCGGGTCAAGCACCATCTCAGGTTCTCCGCTCAACCCTTTCTGCCGATACAGGATACTTTGATTTTGCAGACCATCATTTTTGGAATAATAGTAATATTCATTTCTTTTGATGGGAGAAGAATATTTGGGATAGTTATTTATTTCCTCCAGTCTTTTCAGCCAGTCAGCCCGGTAAGATATTTTATCAAGATACCCGAAAGTCACATTATTCTGTTCCGTCACCCATCGTTTGGTTTGTTCACTTTTATCATCCTCCAGCCAGCGATAAGGATCGGCCACCCTGGTTCCATGATATGCCTCAATCAAATCTCCTTTTGTTGTAACCGGATAGGTCAATTGTGCTTGTAACAGCAGGGAGAAAGGCAATAAGAAAAGAAAGAAGAGTATCTTTTTCATACGCTGAAGTTTAGTCGATAAAGTTAGGGGAACAGGACAATAAAAGAACTCCTTTTTATCCTTCAGGTCATCAGGATGGATGATTGGATAAACGAGAAAAAAGATTAAATATGAGTAGTTTTTTCCGAAATGAAGGAGCCAGGTAGAAAAATAACTTATAAAGCAGCCTTTGCCATTTTGCAGTCTACTTTAAGCCGGGAGCTGCTAAAATGTGTTCAAAATACACATGCAAAAAATAAAACTGTATTTTTGCCTGCCTATAGAAAAAAATGGATAAAAAAGTAACTAAAATCGGGGTACTCACTTCAGGCGGCGATTCGCCGGGTATGAATGCTGCCATCAGAGCTGTCGTACGGACAGGAATTTATCATGGTCTGGAAGTATATGGCATCATGCGGGGCTACCAGGGCCTGATTGAAGATGATATTTACCGCATGGAATCCCGTTCGGTTGCCAATATCATCCAGCGGGGAGGCACCATGCTAAAAACAGCCCGCTGCAAAGAATTTTTTGACTATGAGGGCCGGAAAAAGGCTTATGAAAACCTGAAAAGAAGAGACATCGACGGACTTGTAATCATTGGTGGTGATGGCTCCTTCCGGGGAGCGGTGCAGTTCAGTAAAGAATTTGACATCCCTTGTATTGGCCTTGCGGGCACTATTGATAAGGATATTCTTGGAACCGATTTTACCATTGGTTTTGACACGGCAGTCAACACAGCAGTAGAAGCCATTGATAAAGTAAGGGACACCATGGATGCCCATGACCGCATCTTTATCATTGAAGTGATGGGAAGGGATGCAGGTTATATTGCCCTGCATAGCGGCATTGCCACCGGGGCAGAAAATATCCTGATCCCCGAAAGAAAAACGGATATGGACCTGATCGTTGAATCTCTGCTTGAGAAAGAAAGAAGGAAAAAACTGGTGAACCTGATCGTGGTAGCAGAAGGTGATGATTTTGGAGGTGCCGAAGAAGTACAAAAAGTTTTAAAAGCAAAACTGCCAACAGCCGAGATTAGGATTTGCATACTCGGCCATATACAAAGAGGCGGTTCACCCAGTTGTATTGACCGCCTGATTGCCAGCCGCATGGGATACCATGCTGTGGAATGCCTGATGGAAGGAAAATTCAATGTGTTTGTAGGCATCCAGAATAATAAAATGCATTACATCCCACTGGAAAATGCAGTAAAGAATAAAGGGAAGATCAGCGAAGAATGGATGAAGATTGTAAAAATATTGGCTTCCTGAGTCCGGCTCTGTAAAAATATCAACAACCTTATGGCAAAACATGCCTCGAAATATTATCACGAATCAATGGACCGTGATGCGGCCATTGCACATAAAATCCATCGCACCAAAATCGTGGCAACTGTAGGCCCTGCCTGCGATACCTATGATAAACTGCTGGAGCTGGTAAGAGCCGGTGTAAATGTCTTCCGTCTCAACTTTTCGCATGGCGCACATGAAGACAAAAAGAAGATCATTGACCATATCAGGAGGATCAACAAAAGTGAACCATTTAATATCGCTATCATTGGCGACCTGCAAGGACCCAAACTGAGGGTGGGTGAAATGCGTGACGGCGCAATTGAAGTTGCTGCCGGCGATATACTGACCTTCACCAATGAAAAAGTGATTGGCGACAAGGAACGGATTTATGTTTCCTACCCCGATCTGCACAACGATGTGGTGATTGGTAACACCATCATGATAGACGATGGCAAACTGGAAGTGAAAGTGAAAAAAGTGCTGAAGAATAATGATGTGCAGGTAGAGGTTACACTTGGCGGCACACTTTCTTCCAAAAAAGGCATCAACCTGCCCGACACCAAAATATCATTGCCTGCCCTCACCAACAAAGACCTGGAAGACCTCGAATTCATCATTGAAGAAAAACTGGATTGGGTAGCCCTCTCCTTTGTACGCAGTGTAAAAGACATTGAGATACTTAGAAAAAAATTAGACCAGAAAAAAAGTAAGACGAAGATCATTGCCAAAATTGAAAAGCCCGAGGCCCTCGATAATCTGCGTGACATCATTGTTGAATCGGACGCAGTAATGATTGCCCGCGGCGACCTGGGTGTGGAGCTGCCGGTTGAAAAAGTGCCTTTATTGCAAAAACAGATTATCCGTAAATGCCTGCACCGTGCCAAGCCCGTTATTGTTGCCACACAGATGATGGAGAGTATGATTGAATTCAACAAACCCAACCGCAGCGAAATAACCGATGTGGCCAATGCCGTGCTGGAAGGAGCCGATGCAGTGATGCTGAGCGGTGAAACAGCCACGGGACAACATCCAACGCTGGTGGTGGAAACCATGTGCAAGATCATTAAAGAAGTAGAATCCACCGATTATAATTATAACCGGGAAGATGAACTAGCCCCGCAGTCCCATTCCCCTTCTTTTATCAATGATGCTATCTGCTACAATGCCTGTAAACTGGCCAAAGATGTGGACGCACATGCATTGATAGGAATGACACAGAGCGGCTACACAGGATTTATCCTGAGCAGTTACCGGCCCAAGGCGCCGTTGTATGTTTTCACAAAAGAAAAATCGCTGGTAAACCAGTTAAGTCTTAGCTGGGGTGTCCGTGCTTTTTATTATGATGAGGAAGAAAGCCTGGACGATATCATCTTTGACCAGATTGATATTTTGAAAGAAAGAAAATTCCTGAAATCAGGCGATGTAGTGGTAAACACAGGCAGCACACCGGTGCATATGCACCTGCCCACCAACGTTCTTAAAATAACAAGAGTAGAATAGTGCCGGTGAACCTGAATTCACCAACACTATTTGTTTCCTCTTTTATTTCCAAACAGCAAGTATGATTCCTGCCACTACGCAACCGGCTACATTATATCCTGCATTGATGAAATGCAGCATCCAGGGCCGTTTTTCGTACAAATAAGAAATGCAGATGGATGTGGCAGAGAAACAAACGCCTGCTACCAATCCAACTTTCGCTCCCGACATCCAGGAGGCAACTCCGGTTTTGCTTAAAAATAATGCAAGACCGAGGCTGGCAACAATCATCAGAACAAGGGATGCCAGCATGGTTTGCGCTACCCCTTTCTTCATATTGGGGTCATTCACATTTACCCCGGAAGCTTTTATCCAGGCATTTTTAAAAATAAAAGAATACCATACAGCGCCGAGTGCAAAATAAGCCACACCTGCTACGAGTATGGCCAGCCACGGAAGATGGGAAAATACATCAGTGCCCATAAATATTGATTTTGGTTATACCAGAAAAGGTAAGCAATATTTATCCGGAATGACAAAGGAATTATTCACAGTTCTGTTAACCTGTTATTCCGAAGGAATGACACAGGCAATTAAGTAAGGCCGGAAATCCTTACGCCCCAGCTATTTTTTTAATAAGAGGATGTATTTTACCATAGCTTCGGCATCGGCCTGCGAAACATCAGGATGAGGTGTCATAAAAATTTGCCCCCATACACCATTTCCTCCAGATATGATTTTTTTGGCGAGATGTGCAATGATTGTATCGGGCATATCGCCATATTTATTCGCTATTTCCCGGTACGGCGGTCCTGTCACCACCTGATCAACGTTATGACAAGTGAGGCAATTGCTTTTGGCAACCAACGACAATCCATTTTGATAGTCCGGATTCTGTGATAGATCCGTTGTTTTGCTTTCCGCTTTATCATCCGCCTTTTTTTCTTTTGACCCGCTGCCTCCGCAGGCTACTAAAACCGAAACAGCTAAAACGACAATTAGCGATCGCTTCATAAACAATTTTTTGACAAAGATATTTAATCAAGTCCTAAAATGGAACGATTCGTTTTATCATTTGTCTTTGCTGTAGCAAAATCATCAAAGGCTTTTTCCGTTATTTTAATAATATGCTCACGGATGAATGCTGCTCCTTCAGTAGCGCCGTCTTCTGCATTCTTCAGGCAGCACTCCCACTCCATCACTGCCCAACCTTTGTAATCATACTGCGTCAGCTTGCTGAAGATGGATTTGAAATCGATCTGGCCATCACCCAAAGAACGGAAACGGCCAGCCCGGTCAATCCAGTTTTGATAGCCTCCGTACACTCCCTGTTTACCTGTTGGATTGAACTCCGCATCTTTTACATGAAACATCCTGATGCGTTCATGATAAATATCTATATAAGAAAGATAATCCAGGCATTGCAATACAAAATGCGAAGGGTCGTACAACAAACAAGCTCTTTTATGATCGTTTACCTTTTGCAAAAACATCTCATAGGTAATGCCGTCATGCAGGTCTTCGCCGGGATGTATCTCATAACAAATATCAACACCACATTGATCAAACTCATTCAAAACCGGAAACCACCTTTTGCCAAGTTCATTAAACCCTTCTTCCACTAAACCCGCAGGCCGCTGCGGCCAGGGATACATCATCGGCCACAGCAAAGCGCCGCTGAATGTAGCACAGGCATTCAATCCCAGGTTCTGCGATGCTTTGGCTGCATATTTCAATTGCTGAACAGCCCACTCACTTCTTGCTTTTGAATTGCCATGCACTTCTTTTGGAGCAAATGCGTCAAAAAGTTTATCATAAACAGGATTTACCGCAACTAATTGTCCTTGTAAATGCGTTGATAATTCGGTTATCTCAAGGCCACATTCATTTACTATCCCCCTTATCTCATCCGCATAAGTTTTGCTCTCCGCTGCTTTTTGCAGATCAATACATCTTGTGTCTGATGTGGGCAATTGCACGCCTTTAAATCCTGTTGCTTCTGCCCAAAGGCATATTGCTTTCAGATCATGAAAGGGAGGTTTGTCATTCATGAACTGTGCTAAAAATATTCCGGGTCCTTTAATTGTAGTCATACCCTAAATCCCTAAAGGGACTTTTAGACTCTGAATTTTGAAATGACTTTGCATTTACTACATTTCTTTAAATTCAGGAGTTGATTAAAAAAATAGTTTATTTAAATTCTATCCATTTCTTATCACTACGGCCACTCTCAATCACTTTTTCAATAAACAGCATTCCCCTCACCCCATCTTCAATACCGGGAAAATCAAGCCACTCTTCTTTTGGCTGCTCGCCGCTCATCTGCGCCTTTACACATAATGCAAAGTTGTGGTAATGATTGGCAAATGCTTCAATATATCCTTCAGGATGGCCGGCAGGGGTACGGCAATTATGTTTTGCAAATGAACTTAGATAATCTTCTCCTGCCCTCCATATTTCTGTTGGCTTATCCGGCCATTTCACTAATAGAGTATTCAGGTCATCCTGTTTCCATTCAACGCCACCTCTTTCACCATACAGCCTTATCTTAACATTATTCTCCTCTCCTGCTGCAACCTGTGTGGCAAACAAAACGCCGCTTGCCCCGTTATTAAATTTCAAAAGAACAGCTGCATCATCATCTACTTTTCTTTCATCTACAATTGTATTTATATCGGCACAGACCTGAGTCACCTTCAGTCCTGATACATACTCCGCCATATTAAAAGCATGGGTACCGATATCGCCAATAGCACCAGAACCAGCCTTGCCGGGGTCGGTCCTCCAGTCAGCTTGCTTATTGCCTGTGCTTTCCATCAATGTACTTAACCATCCCTGCGGATATTCAACAAATATTTTTTTTATAGCCCCAAACTTACCGCTAAGAACCTGCTGTCTTGCTTCCTTCAGCATCGGGTAGCCGGTGTAGGTATGTGTGAGACAGAAATACTTCCCGCTTTTTTCAACGATAGACTTTAATTCTTTTGCTTCAGCCAGATCAAAGGTCATTGGCTTATCCAGCACCACATGAAAACCGTTTTCCAATGCCAGTTTTGCCGGTTCCAGGTGAAGATGATTGGGTGTAACGATGCTGACAAAATCCATTCTTTCATTTGCCGGTAGTTCTGCCTCTTCCCGTATCATTTCTTTATACGAGCCATAAACCCTTTCCGGCAAAAGATGTAATGCAGCGCCGGTTTCCCTGGATTTTTCTGCATCGCTGCTAAAAGCACCGCAGACCAGTTCAATCTCTCCATCCATTATGGCGGCCATACGATGAATGGCGCCGATAAATGAACCCGGCCCGCCACCAATCATTCCCATTTTTAATTTTCTGTTCAGCATTTGTTGAATTGCAGATGTAATTCTAAAAATAGTACATTTAGTTTTTCTAATAATATTATTCCAAAACTATCAACAATATGAAAACCACTGTCCGATTC
>CAYHPA010000009.1:0-39747 GCA_964358155.1 uncultured Chitinophaga sp. | reverse complement strand
GCGGGAAGTAATTAACCGGCTGGGCATACTTCAGAAAAATTTGAACAAGCAGGTCCTCCAGTTTTTATTCCTTACCTTTTTCATCTCGCTGATTGCTTCCTACGCCTGCATTGACCTTTTAAGACAATTTGAAATCCTGAAAGCTGAAGATCAGCGATTGCTGGAAAGAGAAGGTGTAAGTTTTACTGTCAGTAAGTTATTGCTGGTGCTTTTCAATGCATTTTCTTATTTTATTTTTCTGTTTATCTGGAACCTTATTTATTTCATGTACCACTATGTTACCAAAAGCAGAAAACAGCAATTAGACACTCTGCGCCTTGAATCGCTGGTAAAAGAACTGGAACTGCAAACCATCAAAGCGCATATCAACCCTCATTTTATTTTTAATTCGCTCAACAGTATCCGTGCATTGGTGGATGAAAACCCTAAAAGAGCAAGGGCTGCTGTTACTGAACTGAGCAATATACTCCGCAGCAGTATGCAGGCCGATAAAGTGGAAACCGTTCCGCTTGAGAAAGAACTGAACATTGTAAAAGATTACCTGGCGCTGGAGAATATGCGGTTTGAAGACCGGCTGAAAATTGAATATGATATAGATGATGACACACTGGATCAGCCTGTACCGCCGATGATGCTGCAAACATTGGTGGAGAATGCAATTAAACACGGAATCAGTAAGCAAATAAGCGGCGGCATGGTGAAAGTGATATCTGATTTTAAAGACAATTATCATGAACTGGCTGTACAGAATACCGGATACCTGAACGGGTACAAAGCAGGAACCGAAGGTTTTGGTCTTTCCAGCACTACCAACCGCCTTAGCTTGTTGTATGGCGATAAAGCAAGATTTGAAATAAAACAAATAAACCCATCACTGGTAGAAGCGAAAGTGTTATTACCGGTGGCGGGGCTTTAAGATGCTAATTTTAAACATTATTCATGAAAGCAATCATCATTGACGACGAAAGACTGGCCCGGACAGAATTAAAAAAAATGTTGCAAGATTTTCCTGAAGTGGAAATAGTGGACGAAGCTGCCAATGCAGAAGAAGGCATTAATAAGATTGAGAGCCAGCACCCCGACCTTATTTTCCTGGATATACAGATGCCGGGTAAAACCGGGTTTGATATGCTCTCTCAACTGGAAAGAACACCACAGGTGATTTTTACCACAGCGTATGATGAATTTGCGTTGAAAGCATTTGAAGTAAATGCACTGGATTATTTACTGAAACCGATTGAGCCCAAGCGCCTCGCAGATGCCATTCAGAAACTACAACTGACAGAGCATAAAGAAATAAAAACAGAGGGGGAGAATTTCAACAACAGCATGCTTGCCGAGCATGACCAGGTATTTGTAAAAGACGGCGAACGCTGCTGGTTTGTAAAACTGAATGAAATACGTTTGTTTGAAAGTGTAGGCAATTATGCCAAAGTTTTTTTTGGCCCCAATAAGCCGCTCATTTTAAAGTCACTGAATGCACTGGAAGAAAGACTGGACCCCAAGACTTTTTTCCGTGCCAACCGGAAGCATATTGTGAACCTGCGCATGATAGACAAAATAGAACCTTACTTCAACGGCGGATTACTGCTGGAACTGAAAGGCGGGGAGAAAATAGAAGTGAGCCGCCGGCAGACGGTGAAGTTTAAAGAGATGATGAGTTTGTAAACTAAATTTTCACCGGCACACTATGCACCGCATCACTCATCTCTTTGATCAGTGATGCATCTTTTTCAATAGCATTACCAACCACTATCACATCAGCACCGGCTTTACAGTTCAGGTATGCTTTTTCAGGCTGGAGAATGCCGCCACCAATAATAAGTGGTGCTTCAATATGATCGGCCACGGCTTTTATCATGCTTTCGGTAATAGGACGTTTAGCGCCGCTGCCTGCATCCATATAAATCAATTTCATGCCCAGCATTTCACCGGCCATAGCAGTGCACATGGCAATTTCATTTTTATCCGCCGGGACAGGAGCTGCATTACTGATATAAGAAACAGTAGTGGGGGCACCGCCATCAATAACGATGTAGCCGGTGGGCATAATTTCCAAACCGCTTTGTCTTACAAATGGTGCAGACACTACATGCTGGCCAATCAGTAATTCAGAATTGCGGCCTGATATTAAGGATAAGTAAAGTAATGCATCTGCATACTTACTTACCTGCGAAGGACTGCCGGGAAATAAAATAACCGGGATATCGCAGCTTTGCTTGATATGCTGCACGCATTCGTCAAGGTGATTGGAGATAACGAGGCTGCCGCCAACCAGTAAATAATCCACTTTGGCCGCCACAGAAAGCTCAACCAATTCATCCAGCACCGATGTATTTACCTTGTCGGGGTCAATGAGTACGGCAAAGGACTTCTTTCCCTGCCTTTTCTTATCGGCCAATGCGTTATAAATAGTTGACTTCATCCGGTAACGGTTGATATATGCAAAAATGCGAAAAACTTCCCGTATTGCCCATTTGAAAACAAACCGTTTTTTCGCCTGAATCAGTTGTAACTTTCCTTTAAAACCAATTGTATGCGAATCATTTTATCATTTATGGCTTTAACGGTCATCATTGCCTGCAATAATTCTACCAACAAGAAGAACGATACAAAAGATACGGCTGAAAAGGCTGTTCAGATGCCGGAACAACCCGCTATGCCCGATACGATCTTTACCGGCTTTGGTACAGAACCCTTCTGGTCGGTATATGTAGTGAAGGATAGCAAGATCATTTTTCATCCTGCTGATGGCCCCGATGTGGAAGTGCCGTTTGTGGAAGCAACAACAGTCAATAATGCCACCAGGTATAAATCGGCTTCAGCCAATGTATCTGTCGAACTGACTATTGCTAAGAAAGAATGCAGTGATGGTATGAGTGAAGAGACACATTCTTACCGGGTGATACTCGTAGTAAATAAAGAAGAATACACTGGTTGTGGCAGAGAAGGAAAATAAATAAAGCCGCAATCATTTTTCTTACGTCAGCAACAAACGAAAATTTCGCAAATTTTTTATCTATTGCAGTTTACAATGAAAGCAATATGCTGTAATGCTTTGCTGCAAGGCCTTTCAGGATATGGTCATTTTAAAAGGCCTGTAAAATCAATAGTTTCAGGCGATGTAACCGCAAAAACCCTTGCCTGTTTTGCCTTTGAGAAGTCTTGTAAAAACCATTATTTTTTTTAGTGCAGTGAAACTGATTTTCCAAAAAAAATTTAGCAGCCGCTAAGATACCCACTGTGAAAAAATCCCCTGAATCAATACAGGCTTGCATTACCCGGTTTTGTACCACCCTTATCCACAGAATGTGAATATCTCTCACTATGAATTACAGATACTTAAAAATATTTTCGTCTTCTGCGTTAACGATTACTTAACCCGAGAAATTCTTTAGTTATGGCTACCAAAACCAGGGCATCCGCCAAAAGCGGGTTGCAGTTTTCACGTCGCTTTACCCGGCCAGACGTGAATGTGTTTGACCAGTTTGAATATGACTACCGCACTTCGATCATTCGCAACCCGAGCGGCGAAGTAGTGTTTGAAATGAATAATGTAGAAGTCCCCAAACAGTGGAGCCAGATTGCAACCGATATTCTTGCACAAAAATATTTTAGAAAAGCAGGGGTTCCCCAACCAGATGGAAGCCTGGGAAGAGAAACTTCGGCCAAACAGGTAGCACACCGTCTCGCCAATTGCTGGAGGGTTTGGGGTGAACGATATGGATACTTTGCATCTGAGAGCGATGCCCAGGTTTTTTATGAGGAGTTGGTGTATTCAATATTGAACCAGATGTGTGTGCCCAACAGTCCGCAGTGGTTCAACACCGGGCTGCATGAGAGCTATGGCATCACTGGTAAGCCGCAAGGCCATTACTATGTTGACCCTGCTGATGGGGAGCTAAAAAAATCAAAGAATGCTTATGAACGTCCCCAACCACATGCCTGCTTTATTTTAAGCGTAACGGATGACCTGGTGAATGAAGGGGGCATTATGGACCTCTGGGTTCGTGAAGCAAGGATATTCAAGTATGGCTCAGGTGTTGGAACGAACTATTCCAACCTCCGCGGTGCGGGTGAAAAACTAAGCGGTGGCGGCACCTCATCCGGCCTGATGAGTTTCTTAAAGATTGGCGACCGTGCTGCCGGCGCTATTAAATCCGGTGGCACTACCCGCCGTGCAGCCAAAATGGTTTGCCTCGATTTAGATCATCCCGAAATCGTTGAATTCATCAATTGGAAAGTGGAAGAAGAAAAGAAAGTAGGCGCATTGATCGCCGCCGGTTATCCTTCCGGTTATGAAGATGAAGCATACAGAACTGTAAGCGGACAGAATTCTAATAACTCCATCCGCATTCCTAATTCATTTTTTCAGGTGCTGGAAGAAGATGGTGAATGGGAACTGAAAGGGAGAATGGATGGAAGAGTGATGAAAAAAATCCCTGCCCGTGAATTATGGAACCAGATATCCTACGCCGCATGGCGCTGCGCCGATCCGGGCACACAATATAATACTACCATCAACGAATGGCATACTTGTCCCGAAGGGGGGGAGATAAGGGCTTCCAATCCTTGCAGTGAATACATGTTCCTTGACAATACAGCCTGTAATCTTGCATCAGCCAACCTGATGAAGTTCTTTGATACAGAAACAAATCAGTTTGATGTAACAGGATACGAATACAACTGCCGACTTTGGACAGTCGTACTGGAAATATCTGTGTTGATGGCACAGTTTCCTTCCAAAGAAGTGGCGCAACTGAGTTATGAATACAGAACATTGGGATTAGGATATGCCAATCTCGGCACCATGCTGATGGTAAGCGGTATTCCATACGACAGCGAAGAAGCAAGGGGAATCGCCGGTGCACTTACTGCTATCATGACAGGCATATCTTACAAAACATCCGCTGAGATGGCGAAAACTCTTGGAGCATTTCCAAGATATGAAGAAAATAAAGCGCATATGATGCGGGTAATGCGTAACCATCGCCTCGCTGCATATGATGCGGATGAGTTTGAAAACTTAAGCCTGAAACCACAGGGTATAAAGGCACAGCATTGCCCGGATTATTTATTGAAAGCAGCTTGCAAGGCATGGGATGATGCAGTGGAAATGGGAGAGAAGTATGGCTACCGCAATGCACAGGCAACCGTTATCGCACCAACAGGCACCATCGGTTTGGTGATGGACTGTGATACTACCGGTGTGGAACCTGATTTTGCCCTGGTGAAATTTAAAAAACTGAGTGGCGGCGGTTATTTCAAGATCATCAATCAATCAGTGCCAACTGCTTTAAAGAATCTTGGCTATTCTGAAAATGAATCTGAAAAAATAATCAAGTATGCTACCGGGTCTGCCTCTTTTGCAGGTGCGCCATATATCAATCACCAGTCATTGAGCGAAAAAGGTTTTATCGCTGATGAGATCAAACGTCTCGATGCCGCTTCCCTGACTGCTTTTGAAATTGGATTTATTTTCAATAAATACAGCCTGGGTGAAGAGTGCCTGCAAAGACTGGGCTTTACACCTGAGCAATACAATGATTTTGAATGGAGCCTGCTGGAAGCCTTAGGCTTTACCGACGAGCAGATTGAAGCCGCCAACGATTATGTGTGCGGTACTATGATGCTGGAAGGCGCTCCGGGACTGAAAGAAGAACACCTGCCCGTTTTTGACTGTGCCAACAAATGCGGCCCCAAAGGCCAGCGCTACATCCATGCCCACGGACATATCCGTATGATGGGAGCCACTCAACCATTCATCAGTGGCGCTATTTCAAAAACCATCAACCTGCCTCATGAAGCAAAAGTGGAAGAGATTGCCGACGCTTACCTCCTGAGTTGGAAACTGGGGTTAAAAGCAAATGCATTGTACCGTGATGGCTCAAAGCTATCACAGCCGCTTAGCAACAAGAGTGACAAGAAGAAGAAGTCAGACGACGGAAGTCAGAAAACAGAGAGTCAGGAGCCGGGAGTCGGGAGTCAGGAGATGGCTTCGGCGGAATCAAACATTGTTGACTTAGGTAAGCTGACTGTTGAAGAACTTTTGGAAGAAGTGCAGAAAAGAGTTCAATCTTCACCTGATACTAAACTGAAGCGTAAACTGGCCAGCATTGTTGAACGCAGGGCATTACCCGCCAAGCGCCGCGGCTTCACACAGAAAGCAAAGATCAACGGACAGGCCATCTTCCTGCGCACCGGGGAATATGGTGACGGAACATTGGGAGAAATTTTTATTGATATGGCAAAAGAAGGCGCCACCATGCGCAGCATGATGAACTGCTTTGCCATCTCTATCTCCATCGGTCTTCAATATGGCGTGCCGCTGGAAGAGTTTGTAGACAAATTTGCTTTCACCAGGTTTGAACCATCCGGTTTTGTAGAACATCCGAATATTAAAACAACTACTTCGATTGTTGATCTGATATTTCGGGTGCTTGGTTATGAGTATTTGGGCCGTACAGACCTGGTACATGTATTAGACAAGCCTGAAGTGCTGAATACCGGCGCTGACGACTGGGAGGAAGTGCCCTCCAATCCTTTGGAATATGCGGAGCCCGAATTATCCAGTGTAAGGGTTACGCCTGCATCAGGAACTGTAGCGCCGCAGCCGGTAAAAAATCAAAGAACAGCACAGACAGTAAAGGCAGACAGCAGTATGGATTCGCTAAGCGCTGCATCTAAAAGCATGCAAAGCGATGCGCCGGCTTGTAATGTGTGTGGGCATATCATGATGCGCAGCGGTACTTGCTACAAATGTTTGAATTGTGGCAACCAGGGAGGCTGCAGTTAACCTCATCCCTGACCCTTCTCCATAAATGGAGAAGGGAAAAAGAGAAAGGACAGTCCGCCTTCGTCCCGATTATTTCGGGACTACGGCGGACAAGGAAAAACCAAATAAAGAGTGTACCCATTAAATTCATCCCGGCCGGTAGCGCCGGGATGTTTGTTATAGCAGGAAAATTCATTTATCCCCAGCATTTTTACGAAAACGCTATAGTAACAAAACGTAAACGAAGCAGATTAGTTTTTAAACGGGATGGCGTGGCGGGATTTTTGTATTTATTTTCTCCAACTAATTTACATCTATGAAAACCAGAATCATCTTATTTGCAATCATTGCAGCAGTCGTATTGCAATCCTGCCACCGGGCTATGAGCCCTTACAATGCAGCCAATAATCCAAAAGGGAAAAAATGCAGGGATATTAAATAATGGTTGCCCGATTTCTGAAATTCTTAATTCTCTTTTCTGCAATGCGGAAGTATTCTTTGTCCAGTTCATAGCCACAGAAACGCCGGTTCAGCATTAAACAGGAAAGACCCGTGCTGCCGCTGCCCATAAAAGGATCAAGCACTAATTGACCTTCCCATGTCAGCAATTTCACCAGGTGGTGCATCAGTTCAACCGGTTTTAAAGTCGGATGATTGTTGAAGTCATCTGCGTGTTGCCTTACTTTGGGTACAAGGAAAAATTTATCGTAGCCATCGTTGAAAGGGTCTGTTCTCAGCATATTTGCAGTAACCCTGCCCTTCGGGTGCGGGTTGTGTCCTACTTTGCCTTCTCCTTTTTCATAAGGGATCCTTGTCTGCTCAATATTCAATGCGCCAGTTCCGTATTTAATGATGTTTTGGGCAACGGATAATTTTTTCTCAATCGGTTTTTGAATCAAAATAACCGGCTCGTAGGCAGGTTTTATACCCAGTCCGCCGCCTTTATATTGAAGTGCAATATGGGAAGCAGGGGCCAGCTTGTCTTTGGTCTTTCCATTCTTGTATGTGTCGGCGCCGTTCTTTTTATATCCCTGCACATATTTGTAGGTGCCAATCTTTTTGCTTTTTACACCCAATTCTTTGTCAATATCCAGCCCGATATCCCGGCTTTTGGGCATACCGTTCAGGTACGACCAGAACAAAACATCTTTAATGATGAAACCGGTGTCTTCCAGGTCCACCATCAGCCGGTGCATCAGGCGGATGGAAGAAAATACGGCTCCGAATGCGCCCGGTTTCAGGCATTTCAATGAGTTTTCCCAGATTTCTTTTTTGGGAAGTGCTTTATCCCAATCATTGTTCTGAAAAGAGATGCCATAAGGAGGGTCTGTAATGATTGCATCCAAAGAGTTTTTCTGAACCTCTTTAAGACCATAACAGCTTTTATTGAAAAGGGAATACTGCTTCATTTTTGTAAAGGTAGTAAGGATAGGTTTTGTTCATTCGCAGGAGTAAACAAAACCACTTGCATTAGTACTTGTAATATTATTATTTTTTATTCTTCCGTTCTGCGTTTCTTTTTCAAAATACCGGAGATAGGATTCCGTATAAACGCCGAACCTGTTCTTTAAAAAATGCAATGAATTAAACTGACCGGTTTGCAGCGAATAGGGGAGATTGACATGAATGCCTGCCAGCTTATCCACTTCTTTGTGTTTTGACTTGTAGCGGCGGTATTCCCATGCCCTGGTAGTGTCAACAAAAATATGGATGTTGTAAAACTGGCCGTGGAGCCTGATACGGAAATCAACTCCTGCTAAATCCAATTCCGTGCTGCGGGTCACATTCTCTGTGCCAAATAAGATAGACGAAAGAAAAAAAGCATGATACTCGGTGAGAAAACCGAACTGAGTGCGGTAAAGCCTTGCCCTCAGTCCTTTTGAGAAACTATCGTAATCAGGAAATGAAAACCTGTTTTTAATTTCTTCCTTGTGCCGGGCAAAATAATAATCAAAAAAATCGCTGAAAGAAAGCCAATTGCCCTGCTTGAAAAATAAATCATCAAGAATAGCAGATGGATTCAATTCCCCTTTCAGGTCCATCTCCACATCTTTAATCCTGAACAATTCCGGAAACAGCTGCAATGATTCCAGAAAAGTTTCATATTTTTTAAGAGATTCGGCGGTATAAGACATAACCAAAAATAACTGCAACAGACAACAATACACTTTATCATTCCCCGCCAAACACATTATTCACGGCGCCTTCGAGCATCGGGAATTTTTCTACTACAAAACTCTTGATAGCAGCAATAGCCTGTTTAGCCTGCTCTTCGGTAAGACCGGCTTCCTGTTTTAATTTGTCAATCAGTTCTTGCATGAGTAACGATTTAAATACGGGAAGTTAGAGTAAAATAAAAATGCCAGAAAGATTTTCCGGCATTACAGAAGTTTATGCTCCCCTTCAGGGGATGGGGTTACGCTACTTTCAGCAAGCTCAACTTGCTCTTGTCAAACTTCCGGTTGGCATATTCCAGATCAAGGATGAACTGTGTTTCTTTGGAAGACGGCATTTCATACATGGCATCTGTCAGAATGCCTTCGCAAATGCTCCGGAGGCCCCTCGCTCCCAATTTATATTCCATAGCTTTCTCCACCATAAAGTTCAACACATCTTCTTCAATGGTCAGCTGAATGCCTTCCAGTTCAAATAATTTCTTATACTGTTTTACCAACGCATTTTTTGGTTCGGTAAGGATTGCCCTGAGTGTGTCTGCATCCAGCGGGTCCAGATGCGTGACTACCGGCAGACGGCCCAGCAATTCGGGGATCAAACCAAAACTTTTCAGGTCGGTGGCATTTACATAGCGAAGCAGGTTCTTCTTCATGTTTTCCTGCAGCTCTTTGTCCACATTAAAGCCAATCGTATTGGTCTGCACCCTGCGGGCAATGATTTTATCTATGCCATCAAAAGCGCCACCGCAGATAAAAAGAATATTCTGTGTGTTGATCTTGATGAGTTTTTGTTCAGGATGTTTTCTGCCACCCTGCGGCGGCACCAGCACATCTGTTCCTTCCAACAGTTTCAGCATACCCTGTTGCACGCCTTCGCCGCTTACATCACGGGTAATGGAAGGATTATCTCCCTTGCGGGCAATCTTATCTATTTCATCAATGTAAACGATACCTCTTTCGGCAGCCGTCACATCGTAATTACAAACCTGCAGTAATCTTGTAAGGATGCTCTCAACATCTTCGCCTACATAACCGGCTTCGGTAAACACGGTGGCGTCCACAATGGTAAAAGGAACGTTCAACATCCGGGCAATACTTTTAGCCAGCAGGGTTTTGCCGGTGCCTGTCTCACCTACCATGATGATATTGCTTTTTTCTATCTCCACATCATTAGCGGCCGCTTCATTGCTTTTTTGTTGCAACCTCTTGTAGTGATTGTACACAGCAACAGCCAGCACTTTTTTGGCATCATCCTGTCCGATTACATATTCGTCCAGAAATTTCTTAACCTCCATCGGTTTTTTGACAGTAAGCTTGAAAGAGGAGGGAGTTTTGTCATCTTTGATGGTCAGTTCCTGCTCGATGATCTCACGGGCATGCTCTACGCAGTTTTCGCAGATATGACCGTCCTGGCCGGCAATCAATATTTTGACTTCGTCACGGCTACGGCCGCAGAATGAACAATGAAGAGGGTTTTTTGCCATTTTTCTTAAGGTATAACGGGGTACAAACGAATTCGTAACTCACAAAAGTATAAAACGTTCCTGGAAGGAAGTAGCTTAATTTGAAAACAATAGAATTTCTGACAGAATATGATCGGAAGGGTAGTCTTATTTGTTTGCTATCAACTGGTTAGAGTTTTTCTATCAGCTTGTCAACAATGCCATATTTAATAGCCTCGTCGGCATCCATCCAATAGTCACGGTCAAAGTCCTTCATGATCTGTTCTACCGTTTTACCGCAGTTTTTGGCAAGTATGCCGGCACCAATCTCTTTTACCCGTTTGGTTTGCTCTGCCTGTATCTCCAGGTCGGCGCTCACACCCTGTATCCGCCCGCCTATAGACGGCTGATGAATCATTACCTCACCGTGAGGATAAATGAAACGTCTTCCCTTGACGCCGCCACTTAACAAGATGCTGCCCATTGAAGCGGCCAGGCCCATGCAGATAGTGCTGACCGGGCTTTTTATCATTTTCATGGTATCGTACATTACCATTCCGCTGGTAACTACACCACCCGGACTATTGATGTAAAACTTTATTTCTTCACCTGGTTTATCGGCATCCAATAATAAAAGTTTGGACACCACTTCCCGTGCAGATTTATCATCGACTACTCCCCAGAGATAAACGCTTCTCTTTTCGAAGAAATATTTTTCCAGTCGTTTATTCAGCATCAGCAGGTCGTCCCTTTTATCTTCTCTTTCCTGTTCTTCTTCGTCATCTGATCTCCAGGAATGGGGTAAAAAATTATTTCGGTTCATATTTGTTATTATTTCTTTTTAATATTATTTGGCCAGCTTTGGTTTTTCATGGCATCGCCTGTTGCGTCGCACACTTGTACGTCCCGGTTTTTATGGCATCAATGTTGAACCCCTACGGGGTTCGGAAAACTCAGATTCATTTAATTCCTATCAATATTTTGCCGCTACGGGGCATACAAATATTTGTTTCAATCAGCTACTGTTTAATAATAAATTGCTTTTCAATAACAGGATCCTAAAGTCCCTAACGGGGATTTAGGGGGCCTTCTGTTTTCTCGGATTGGTCACCAATACTTCATCCACCAGTCCGTATTCTTTGGCTTCGGCGGCTGTCATCCAGTTATCCCGGTCAAAATCCTTTTCAATTTGCTCGACAGGTTTGCCGGTATGATGGTGCACCACTTCATACAGTTCTCTTTTCAATTTCCTTATTTCATTTACTGTTATTTCAATATCGCTGGCCTGCCCGCCGATGGCGCCGCTGGGCTGGTGCATCATCACCCTTGCATGCTTTAATGCGGCTCTTTTCCCTTTGGTGCCGGCGCCCAATAACACACAGGCCATGGACGCAGCTACTCCTATGCAGATGGTAGCTATATCCGGGCTTACATATTGCATGGTATCATACACACCCAGGCCGGAGTACACACTGCCACCCGGGCTGTTGATATACATATTGATATCCCTTGACCGGTCAGTGGAATCAAGGAAAAGCAATTGGGCTGTTACGATATTGGCTATTTCATCATTGATGGGGTAACCGAGAAAAATGATACGGTCCATCATCAAACGGCTGTACACATCCATCACAGCCACATTCAACGAACGTTCTTCAATGATGTTGGGTGTCATAGCTGTTACAAGATGAGAAGCATAGCTGTTGAGTGTATTGCTGGAGATACCACGGTGCTTGACCGCATATTTTTCAAATTCCGAATTAAAACTCATGAATGAGGGTTTAAAGTTTAAAGTTCAAGGTTTAAAGTTTTTAAGGTTGGAGAGTTCTGACAAAAAGGAAGTTTTCCAAGTTCAGGAGACCAACATTCAACTTTAAACATTAGACATGCAACACCCCAAATATCCGTCCAAATGGCAAAACGGCAAAATTGCCAGTTGAATAACTTTGGGTACTGTCAGATATGTATTTTGTTGGACTAAAAGGCAGATTAGGACGGCATAGAATGATCCTTGACTTAATATGTGAGAGGGTTGCCTTCTTGAGGGAAAAAACCCTTAGGCAGACGGGTATTAACCCTTGTGAAAATTCCTTTTGGCAATTTGGAACGAAAATCCGTACTTTTAAAAGGCCATTTTTAGAGTTTAGCAAAACCATTCGACTTATGAGTTCCTGTCCTTTCTCTGCTTCGGTTCGTCTGAAGCGATTTAACCTTATATTTTCCTGTCAGTCCCATTTAATGAAAAATTCATCCACTTTCGTAAAACATTATGAAGGGGATGTTGGTAATTTGCAATGTTTTTGCGTTAATGAATTTTAATTTGAAACTCTATCCAGTATTATATTGTCAGGATTGCCAGGTACAAAACTTTACCCTGTTGATCAATATCATTGTTTAGAGAAGCAAATTGAGGTTGTTTTGATGTATGTTTTTTAACTTTTAATTTTTTTTATGGAGATTAGCAAATACTTTCCGGAACATCAAGGTAAGATAGACATCTTAGCAGAGCTACAGGATTATCAAAAAGACTTAGAAATACTTGCAGAAGCAAATGTTTCTATTCAATTTACTAATAAAGGAAAAGACCACGCTGTTCTTGTAATGTCTAAGTTGTTTAATTGTGCATATAGGAATGTAAAAATATTTGCACGAGACTTTAATGGCTCAATAAGCGATAATCAACTATATATAGATAGTTTAAAAAATTTTTTAGCCAGAGATCCTGCAAATATTGTAACTGTTATTTTTGAAGGAAAGCCTAACCCAAGTTCAAAGGCATTGGCACTTCTGAAAAAAATTAGATCAGAGACTCCTCAAAAAGTGATTTTAAAGAAGGCGGAAGAAACACAAATAATTGAATTCAGTAAGTACCTTGTTAATGCCGAGAAAATGATACACTTTACAGTTGCGGATGATGAAATGAAGGGTTATAATAAATATAGGTGCGAGACAGATACCAACAATTTTTTGGCAATACTGAATTTTGATGATAATAAATTCTGTCAGAAGCTTCTAAAGTTGTATAGCATTTTGGAAGTTAATGCTAAGGAAATTGCAAACTAAAACCTCCCCTATTGCGCCTCACCGATTTTTCTTCCATCTTTGAGCTTCTTTGTGGATATAATTTCGTAAATGCCGTAAACGAAAAAAAAGATGCTTTAAAGTTTCTCGATTTTACTACGCCAATGAGGCAAGTAATCGAAGAAACCAAGGAGGTTTTGAACTCTGAGTTGAGATATTTACTCGATAATAATGGGCATGAGAACCGAGTGCAGGCTGTATCTGAAATTGCAGTTTATAGATTAGAAGCTGATAAGTTGGATAAAAAAATATTGGCTCATGACGTTCAAATGTCCAATTTATATTTACTTGGCGGGATATTTTGCATGTTCATTTTGGTGTATTCTGGACTTCTAAGTGACTTTGTAAAGCTCAACAGCTTTCCGTTGCTTTTTTTTGGCACACTCTGTCTTTATGGTATATTTTTAGTTTGTGATCACTTTAAGAGACAAAATCATCTAAAAGGACTTATAGTGGCCTTTATTGGGTTACTGGTAGCGTTGCTCATTCTCCAGCAATTCAAAATCTTAATGTTACAATACAACAGGACAGATAATTTTTATTGGATTCTCATTATCTCTTTATCCTTGCTGTTGTTAATGGTTGTGTTGCGGAAAAACATTATCAAGAGGAAGTCCTATAAAGCTTTTTTTATATTTCTCTTTATGCTCGGCTTTTTCGTGCCCGATACTAATATCATGTTTTCGGAATTCTACACACAAAATTTAGATCATAACAATAACATGATTGGGACCTTTGTTAATGTTGATGTACTTCCGGGGCATGTTGACCTTATTGTTATTCCAGGGCGTCCAGTTTTGTTTTTAGTAGTCATCACTATAATTATAGCCGGGCTGCCTTTTATTTATGATTTGTGTCGGAATAGCTATTTTAAATCAGCCTTGACGGAACTTGCGGGTAAAATCAATGTCCCTTATGTCCAGAAAGGGTTAAAGAAGGAGGGAGTAGCTTTGACGGATAAAGAGCTTGATCCGGTAAATATTTAGTTTCAATTTACCTGAAATCATCAATGATGATGATGCTGGTGCTCCTCCACCATTTTGGTAAATTCTTCGGCGCTGATGTCTTTATCAGTTGGTTTTACCTGCGTTTCACCCCATTCAAATATTTTCTGGGTCTGGATGCGGTTATATGAATCCTCCACAAATTTCCGGTCCTTCATCATTTTTTCTACATAATCCGTCACCCAAGGCTGGTCATCGCTCAGGTTGGCGCCACCCATATAGCTGAAGAGTTGTTGTTTGGCAAATGCTTTTATTTCTTCAGGGGCCACATGTATATTATTCTCCTGAACGATCTTATCGGTGATTAATGTCCATTTCAGCTGGTTCAAAAATGCGGGGAATTCTTTTTCTACTTCTTCATCCGTCTTCACTACATCTCCCTGCGACTTCATCCATTTTTTTAAAAAACCCTGCGGAAACTCAATAGTAGTATGATCCACCAGCTGATGAAACACCTGGTCATGTATCTGGTTTCTTGCCTGGCCATTCCAATAAGCCTGTATCTCTCCTTTCACCCTGTCTTTAAAATCAGCCTCTGTTTTCACATCCTGAGCGGGATAGAGCTGATTGAAAAAATCTTCATTCAGTTCTCTTTTCTCCAGCAAACCAACTTTGGTGATGATGATCTTAAAATATCTTTCTGCTGCGCCATCAACATCTTTCAATCCAAGGTCGCTGATGATCCACTCTCTTTCCTTTTCGTCAAATGCCGATTTTAACTGGGCCACAATAAAATCTTCTTTTTTCTTGCCCATCCAATCTTTTCGATAAGCTGCTGCAAAATATTTTACCAACAGTGAATTGTCTTTGATAACACCGCCTTCAATGATATTACCATCCGCATCGGTCTCCATAAAACTTACATTCAGCACATTTTCTTCGGAGGCAACGGTTTCCTCATCTTTCATATTACCGTAGCGGTTTTGCAAACGGGTCACTTCGTTGTCAATCATTTCATCTGTTACAGTAACGACGTAACGGGTGATGGCTGCTTTCGCCAGGTCGGGTAATTGAAACTCCGGCTTCATACCAATCTCAAAATGAAAAGTATAATCAGCAGGATTATTTACATCCAGTTGGCGGACATCTGCCTCCACCGGCAGGGGTTGAGCGAAAATATCCAGCTTATCAGTTTGCAGGTAACTGATCAATTCCCTGTCAACTGATTTCAGTACTTCATCAGTAAATAAAGATGGGCCATACATTTTTTTGATAAGGCCGGATGGGACCATCCCTTTCCTGAACCCGGGGATATTTGCCTTCTTGCCGTATTCTTTCAGTGTTTTTTCAAATGAAGGGAGGTAATCGGTCTTTTCCAGCTTCACGGTCAGCTTTTCATGCAGCAGGCCGATATTTTCTTTGGTGATTGTAGCCATTTTTTTTTGTTTGATGTTCAATGTTTGAAGTTTAACGTCAAACCTCAAACGTCAAACAGGATTTTTGTGCGGGTGGAGGGACTCGAACCCCCATGCCTTGCGGCGCCAGATCCTAAGTCTGGTATGTCTACCAATTTCACCACACCCGCAAATTGGGCTGCAAATGTAGCCCATTTAAGTAAAAAGAAAGGCTGCTTTTTCGTAAATTCGTAAACAATGGATACCCTGGCACAGATACCGAAGTACAATCTGAATGAAGAGGAGGAGAAAAAACTCATTCTCAGGGAATACCGTTCCCTGCTACGGGTATTGAAAACAAAATTAAAACCGGGAGATAAAGACCTCATCCGCACTGCTTTTGAAATGGCCGCCGACGCACACAGAACCATGCGGCGCAAAAGTGGCGAGCCTTATATCCTTCATCCCCTTGCCGTGGCAAAGATTTGTGTGGAAGAGATCGGTTTGGGTGTCCGCTCTACCATTTGTGCGCTGATGCATGATACGGTAGAAGATACTGATGTATCGCTGGAAGATGTGGAAAGGGAGTTTGGACAGGAAATTGCCCGCATCGTTGACGGACTTACCAAAATCTCCAACGTCATCGATGTAAATGCTTCACAGCAGGCGGAGAATTTTAAAAAGATATTGCTGACACTGACGGATGATCCCCGTGTCATCCTTATCAAACTGGCAGACCGGCTGCATAATATGCGCACCCTCGATAGCATGAAGCGGGACAAACAGCTCAAAATATCGTCTGAAACAGTATATGTGTATGGGCCTCTCGCACACCGCATGGGTTTGTACAATATCAAAACGGAGATGGAAGACCTGGCGATGAAATACATGGAGCCGGATGTTTACAAGGGTATTGCCAGAAAATTAGCAGAAACTAAAAAGGAGAGGAGCAAATACATCAATGAATTTATCAAACCTATCAAGGATAAGCTGGACAAAGCACAATTAGATGCAGAAATATATGGCAGGCCCAAGAGCATTCACTCCATCTCAAACAAAATGAAAAAGAAAGGCGTGGAGTTTGAAGAAGTGTATGACCTGTTTGCCATCCGTATTATTCTCAATTCAGCACCCGAAAAAGAAAAAGAAGATTGCTGGAAAGTATATTCCATTATTGCCGATGAATACCAGCCATCCCCTCAAAGATTGCGGGACTGGCTCAGCAATCCAAAAGCAAATGGCTATGAAGCATTGCATACAACAGTAATGGGCCCGCAGGGCAAGTGGGTGGAAGTGCAGATACGCACTAAGCGGATGAATGAGATAGCTGAAAAAGGCCTTGCTGCACACTGGAAATACAAGGAAGACACGGCGGATGAAAGCCGGTTTGACAAATGGTTTCAGCAGATTCGGGAAGTGATCGGCAACCAGGAAACGGACAGCATAGATTTTTTACAGGACTTCAAGACCAGTTTCCTTGCCGAAGAAATTTATGTGTACACACCTAAGGGCGATGTAAAAATGCTGCCGGTGAGTTCCACCGCATTAGATTTTGCTTTTTCCATTCACAGCGCTATAGGAGTGAAAACAATTGGCGCTAAAGTGAATCATAAACTGGTCCCCATCAGCCATAAGCTGCGCAGCGGCGACCAGGTGGAGATCATCACTAGCAACAAACAAAAACCATCGGAGGACTGGCTGAGCTTTGTGGTTACTTCCAAAGCCAAGGGAAGAATAAGAGATGCGCTGAAAGAAGAAAAAAGAAAAGTGGCGGATGAAGGAAAGTACACCGTGCAGCGCAAGCTGGAAGGCATGGGAGTGTCCATGTCGCAGCACAATATTGATGAACTGGTGCACTGGTACAAGCTGCCGTCCAATCTTGATTTGTTTTACCAGGTGTCGGTAAAAAATATTGATCTGAAGGAGTTGAAGGAATTTAAAGTGATGGGTGACAGGATAGAAGCGCCGAGGCCGGTTAAGATACACCAGGAAAAAGCCGACTTCATCCCTCACCACCAGGTAATGGGCAAAAAAGATGCGGAGCTGATCATTTTTGGCGAAAGCAGCGACAAGATCGTTTACAACCTGGCCAATTGCTGCAAACCCATTCCGGGGGATGATGTGTTTGGATTTGTAACCACCGGCAAAGGGCTCACCATTCACCGCACCAATTGCCCGAATGCTGCCAAACTTTTAGCGAGCTATGGCCATAGGGTAGTAAAAACAAAATGGGCCAAGAATAAAGAGATATCTTTCCTAACTGGTGTGAAGATCGTAGGCATGGATGATGTAGGAGTGGTGAACAAGATCACTATGCTTATATCAGGCGAACTGAAAATAAATATTGCTGCTCTCACCATTGAGGCCAAAGAAGGATTGTTCGAAGGCAATATCCGGCTCTATGTGCATGATAAGGAAGAACTGGATAATCTGGTGCAAAGTCTCCTAAGCCTTCCGGGAATTGAATCGGTGGAGAGGTATGATATGGAGGACATTCCTTCCTGACCATTCAGGTTATTTTATTAAATTTGCTTTGTAATATTATTTATGTTATGAAAGTAATGCTGGATATAAAAGATAATAAAGCTGAGTTTGTAATGGAGTTGCTCAACAATCTCTCTTTTGTAAAAGCGAGCCCTGTTTCGTCAGGTAAAAAACGTATGTCGCCTTATAAGAAAAAGGTACTGAATGACCTGAAGCAGGCTGTAAAGGAAATGCACCTGATAAAGCAGGGGAAACTGAAAGGTATTCCTGCAAAGCAACTACTCAATGAGTTATAGTGTTATCGCTACTCCGTTGTTCAAACGGGAGTTTAAGAGGCTGATAAAAAAACATCATTCTCTTGCCCGGGAGTTCGATTTGCTTATCAACAGCCTTGAGGATGATCCTCAACAAGGCACCTCCATTGGACAGCACTGCTTTAAAATACGGCTCGCCATTGCTTCAAAAGGAAAAGGAAAATCAGGTGGCGCCAGGTTGATTACCTGTGTGAGGGTGGTGGAGACCACGGTGTACCTGCTCACCATTTTTGATAAGTCTGAAAAAGAAAATATACCTGATAAAGAGCTGAAACAACTCATCCGGCTTTTGCCATAAAATAAAATTTTGCCGGGTATTGAACCGACAGAACGCTATAATATGGAAGACATTCCCTCTTAGTACATTCATGGTTTAGTTGTTCATAATCAAGTGCTCAAAACCGGGCAAAAAACCGATATTTTTCCTACCTTGTCGCACTTTCCGCACCCGGTATTAAAACTCACATCACTAATTCCTGTTTATGAGACTGAAATCGTTGAGGTTGCTGATCTTTTCAGGCTGGTTTCTGATACTTTGCAACCAGGCGAATACACAGAATTTCTCGTTTAATTGTTCAAGAGATACACTTGTTCCCGGTTGTCCTGCCAATTTGTGTATTACATTAAAAAGTATTATCCCTGATATTTATGGGCTTGCAAGTTCTTATACCCTTAATCCCGGAAGTAATATTCCAGGTTGCTTTCCGGTTTATGCACAACCAAATGACCCGGCAGGAACTCCAACAAGTCTGAGTGTAGATGATACTTACAGCAGCGTCGTTAATATTGGGTTTCCCTTTCCGTTTTATGGTACTGTTTATAATGACCTGGTTGTAAGCACAAATGGATATGTAAGTTTTGATATATCTCTTGCCGGAGGATCGTCCCATTGGCAAAACCTTGGCGACCTGCCGAATACATCATATGACAGGGCGCTTATCATGGGGCCTTATCATGACCTATTTCCCGGACAACCTACTTCTCCAACTCAGTCGATCCAGTATCAATTATTTGGAACAGCGCCAAGCAGGAGATGGATACTTAGTTTTTACAAGGTTCCCTTGTTTTCGTGTACAAACCTGATCGAAAATACTCATCAGATCATTTTATATGAATCAACAGGCATTATTGAAGTAAAGATTTTTGATAAAGAAATTTGTACAACATGGATTGGAGGTAAAGCAATGGTGGGAATTCAGGATTTTACACGGACACAGGGAATGACAGCACCATTAAGAAGAATGACTGATCCGGCATGGGGCTCTATTGGCATGAATGAAACATGGCGCTTTGTTCCTAATAGCGGAACTTCTCTTTTCAAAAGGGTTGAACTATATGATGTCACTTTGACAACATTGATTGCAACGGGTACAACCATCAGTTTAGGTAATGGAACCATTGATGTTTCTTTCCCCAATATTTGTGCACCTGCCGGAGCTATTACACCCTATATCGTTAAATCTGTATATGAAAAATTTGATGATCCCACTGTTGAAATTTTTGGGTTGGATACCATAAGGATAAACAGAGCAAATCCTTTAACCGGAAATCTTACTCCTACGCCGGCAGATTGCGGGGTTAGTAACGGGACCATTACTGTAACTGGTGTAACAGGAGGTAC
The DNA here is from genome assembly GCA_964358155.1 of uncultured Chitinophaga sp. Lineage (GTDB taxonomy): Bacteria > Bacteroidota > Bacteroidia > Chitinophagales > Chitinophagaceae > JJ008. Next base: position 19,518 of record CAYHPA010000009.1, on the reverse strand, counting down.
TTCGCCTTATCAATATTCCCTTGATGGGATCACTTGGCAGGCCAGCAATATATTTTCAGGCCTTGCAGCGGGTAGTTACACCGTTTGGATACGGGATGCTCCTGCTGTCTGCAATACAACACTTCCTGTAACGGTTTCATTGAATGGAAACATCACTGCTGCGACTACATTTACACCAACTACCTGCGTCGGAGTCAATAATGGAACAATTACAGTAACATCAGCAGGTGGTATCGGACCTTATACTTTTAGTCTTGATGGTGCTGCCGCTGTTCCGGGAACGATACCCTATACTTTTATTAATCTTAGTCCGGGGCCACATACGGTAGTAGTTACCGATCTGGGTACAACCTGTGTTTCAAATACGCTTAACGTAAACGTATCCACAGGCGGGGGCATCACCGGAAATGCAACACAAACCCCCACATCCTGCCCGGGTATAAATAACGGAACGATTACGGCCGATGCCACATCCGGCACAGCGCCATTTACTTATTCATTGGATGGAGGCGCATTTCAAAGCGGTGCTAATCCTTATACATTTACCAATGTAGCAGCAGGTGCCCACACGGTTACTATCAGGGATAATCTCGGCTGCACGGTTGTAAATGTTATTAATGTGGCTGCCGGCCCTGGGCTTACAGCAGGTTTTGGTACTACACAGGCATCCTGCGCTGCTGCTGCGGATGGAACGATTACCGCTAATGCAACATCCGGAACAGCGCCATTCACTTATACCTTAGATGGCGGAGCCCCCCAGAGTGGCGCCAATCCCTATACGTTTACCGGTGTAGCAGCTGGTTCACATACTGTAACTATTACCGACAATCTTGGATGCGTTATTACGAGCAACGTAACTGTACTTGCAGGCCCGGGTCTCAGTGCTGTTGGTTCGCAAACCGCTACTTCCTGTCCTGCTGTGAGCGATGGAACTATTACTGCCAATGCTACCACTGGTACTGCTCCCTATACCTACTCATTAGATGGCGGCGCTGCACAAAGCGGTGCCAATCCCTATACATTTACTGGTATTGCATCGGGTGCACATACTGTTCTTATCACAGATGCGAATGGGTGCACTACTACCTTAAATGTAAATGTGACGGCCGGCCCTGCACTTACTGCCAATACAAGTGCTGCTGCTACTTCCTGCAGCGGCGCTACCAACGGAACAATCACTGTTACTCCAACTGGAGGCACCGGTCCTTATACCTACTCATTGGATGGAGGAGCGGCAGTACCAGGCGCAGTTTCTTATACATTCACCAACCTTGCTGCGGGTTCGCATACAATAGTTGTAACAGATGCTGCGGGTTGTGTAACCAATAGCATTTCAGTAACTGTTAGTGCAGGGCCTGCACTAACTACTACTGTTAGTGTAACTGATGCATTGTGTAATGGAAGTGCCACCGGAATTATTACTGTGGCAGTGCCAACGATCGGCACAGCGCCTTATCAATATTCATTAGACGGGGTTGTTTGGCAGCTAAGCAATATATTCAATGGACTTACCGCCGGTCCTTATACTGTTTATTACCAGGAAGCCAACGGCTGCCAGGGATCGCAACCGGTTACTGTGGCTGCACCCGCCAGCCTGAGTTCATCAGCCGCAACAGTAGCTGTTGTTTGTAACGGGCAGAATAACGGGATCATTACTATAACAGTAGCGGGAGGCGTTGGACCTTATCAATACTCGATCAACGGAGGAGGCACCTGGCAAGCAAGCAATGTGTTCAATGTTGCTGCCGGTACTTATACCATCACTATCCGTGATGTCAACAATTGTATAACAACCCAATCAGCAACTGTTACTCAGCCGGCATTGCTCACTGCCAATTCCAATAACAGCAATGCAACTTGTAATGGCGGTACTAATGGCGTGATAACCGTGAATGCAGCCGGTGGCAATGCAGGCTATACCTATTCTCTTGATGGTGTCGTCTTTCAGGCTTCTAACATTTTTAATGTGCTGGCGGGTAATTATACCGTTACCGTAAAAGATAATCTTGGCTGCATTACTACGTTCAATACAACAGTCGGATTGACCAACGACCTTAGTTTTACTCCGCAAGTTGATGCTACTATTTGTGAGGGCACATCCACACAGCTGCAATTGGTTTCAAATGCTATTGTGTATGCATGGACCCCGGCTACGGGCTTAAGCAGTGCCAGTATCTCCAATCCTGTGGCTAATCCTTTAGTTACTACTCAATACACAGTAACTGCTACATTGGGCCTTTGCAGCGCTACAGACATAGTAATCGTAAATGTGAATGCAGCGCCGGTGCCCAATGCAGGGCCTGATGGATTTATCTGCTATGGACAAACGTATCAATTGCAGGGATCGGGAGGTACGCAATACACATGGACACCTTCCACTTACCTCAGCAGTACCACCGTTGCCAACCCGGTTTCAACGCCTTCTAAAACGATCACCTATACTTTATCGCAGGTGAGAGATGCCATCGGTTGTACATCGCTGGTTACAGATGATGTGATCGTGGATGTGACGCCGCCGATAAAAGTAACAACATTCCCATTTGACACGGTGGCTTATGCTGGTGACCAGTTCCAGTTGAATGCAACATCCATCGCCAATATTTATACATGGTCCCCGGGTTTTGGATTGAGCAATCCGAATATCGCCAATCCTGTTGTGACCGTTGGCCCGATTGGAAGCGATGTTATTTACCAGGTTACCGCTTCAACCATTGCAGGTTGCAAAGGCGAAGGGTATGTAAGAATAAAAGTGTACACCGGGCCGGATATTTATGTGCCCACAGCGTTTACACCAAATGCGGATGGTAAAAATGATAAGTTTACTCCGTTCCCCGTTGGTATTGCCTCGCTTAAATACTTCAGGGTCTTTAACCGTTGGGGTCAATTATTATTCTCCACTAACAAACTGAATGATGGGTGGGATGGCAGGCTGGGCGGTGTAGAACAGCCAAGCGGGGTGTATGTGTGGATAGCAGAGGGAATCACTAAAGATAATAAGGTGATTAGTAAAAAAGGAACAGTAACATTGATCCGGTAATCCCGATAGCTATCGGGATCTTACAATAATGAAAATATTGAAAGCCATTGCATTCGCAGTGGCTTTTCTGTTTTCAAGGGCCCGACCCCTTCACTTTGGCCGTTAATTTGTGTACCTTGTAAGCCGGTTTTACCAGCCGAAACCTTATACACCCGTTATGAAACTGCTGAGAGTTTTTCTTTTTGTTTTTTTTGTGTCTGTTTCAGCAGGCTCTTTACCGGCACAGAGTTTTACATTCAACTGCACAAGGGATACCACAATCGGACGATGCGTTACACCAGCCTGTTTTACCCTGAAGGGAATCATCCCCGACATTCATGCCTTGTCAGGTTCATACACTGTTAATCCGATTGGTGCTACGCCGGCTGCCTGTTTCCCGGTGTATATTCAACCCAACGACCCAACCGGTGACACCACCAGCCTTACATTGGACGATATTTATAGTAATGTGCTGAGTATCGGGTTTCCATTTCCTTTTTATGGTACGGTGTATAATAATCTTATCAGCAGTTCAAACGGGGTGGTATCATTTGATGTTTCAAAAACAGGGCAGTTTGCACACTATGGAATTTTGTGGGATGGAGTTACACTGAACGGAGCAGCGGGTGCACCGGTAAATCTTCCCAGTAATCTGTATGACGCAGCGCTCATCATGGGCCCTTATCATGATCTGAACCCGGCTTATCCCACTTCGCCAACAAGAATTGTACAGAGAAAGACAATTGGCACAGCCCCTCACCGCAAATGGATAATCAGTTATTATAAGATGCCACTGTACCTCATCACCGGTGGTTGCAACCTGATGATTGAAAATACCCACCAGATCGTATTGTACGAATCAACCGGCATCATTGAAGTACTCATCTTTGATAAACAATCCTGCCTGGCATGGAATAGCGGAAGGTCTATCATCGGTATTCAAAATGCCGCAAAGACACAGGGCCTGATGGTAAATGGAAGAACCGCTACCGATCCTCCCTGGGGAACAATCGGCATGCAGGAAGCGTATCGCTTTGTTCCGGCTTCAGGCGCATCACTTTTTAAGAGAGTGGAATTATACGATATCAATGGCGTCCTACTAACAACAGGCACGACCACAAACCTCGGTAATGGCCGGCTCGAAGCATCATTTCCTAATATCTGTCCTGTTATTGGAACTACCACCAGTTATATCATCCGCTCGGTGTATACTAAGTTCGATGACCCTCTTACCGAAGTATATGGCACCGATACCGTGAGAGTGACCAAAAGCGCCTCTACCAATCTGAATGCAACAGCCGTTACAACCAACACAAGTTGTTTTACGGCATCAGGAACCATCACCGTTACCGTACCACCCGGAACTGCCACGCCTCCTTATACTTTTATACTGGACGGCGGCACGCCTGTTTCTGCAAACAGCCCTTATACATTTACCAGCGTATCAGCAGGCCCGCATACAATACTGGTTGGAGATCCGTCATTGACATGCACCAGCACCATCAATGTGACGGTAATAAAAAATAACGACCTGCTTGCGAATTCAACAACCACGGCCACTGCCTGCGCTGCAGTAGGCACAGGCACCATTACGTTGACACCTACCAACGGAACCGGGCCATATACATTTCAATTAGATGGATTTTTGCCCATTGGAGGCACTATTCCATTTACATTTATGAATGTGTATGGCGGCCCGCATAATGTGGTAGTAACAGACGCCACAGGTTGCCAGACCAACACCATGGTTATTAATGTGCCTACCGGGCCGGGGGTGAATGGAAGTACAATAAGTACTATCACTTCCTGCGCAGCAGTGGCTAATGGATTTATAACCGCAACAGCAACGGCAGGCATAGCGCCATTTACATGGCAGTTGGATGGAGGCGCTTCGCAAACAGGGGCCAGTCCGTTTACATTTGCCAATGTATCATCCGGCGCACATACTGTTACCATAACAGATAATGTTGGTTGTGCGACTACAATAAATGTGAATGTAACAGCAGGGCCGGGTGTGAATGGTGTTACAAGTACTACTCCTGCATCCTGCCAGGGTGTGAACAATGGAACCATTACTGCCAATGCAATTTTTGGAGTGGCCCCGTTTAATTATTCCCTTGACGGCAGTCCTTTTCAAAGCGGGGCCAATCCTTATACTTTCACCAACGTTTCCGGCGGGGCACATTTTGTGACGATCAGGGATACTGTTGGATGTAGCCAGACCATCAATGTATCAGTGAATTCGGGGCCCGGACCAACAGCCAGCGCTGTTTCTTCCGCTACTTCCTGCAATGGAGCAAGCAATGGAACAATCACTGCCACTGCTTCAGGGGGAGCACCGCCTTATTCGTTCTCGTTGGATGGTGCACCGCCTGTAATGTGGCCATCACCGCATACATTTACCAATCTTTCCTCCGGGTCGCATACGATTATTGTTAGGGATGCACCGGGCTGTATCAGTAATACGGTTTCAATAAATGTATTGCCCGGCCCGTCACTCACCGCTACTGTCAGCAAGACAGATGTGCTGTGTAATGGAGCGGCCACAGGAGTTATCACTGTAGCGCCACCATTTTTGGGAGTTCCTCCTTTTGAATATTCTTTGAATGGGTCACCCTGGCAAAACAGTAATACTTTTTCAGGACTGCCGGCCGGTACTTATACCGTTTCATTCCGGTCATCCAATGGCTGCACGGGTTCGCAATCTGTTATTATTACGCAACCGGCAGCACTTACCGCAGCCACTGCTGTTGTGCCGGTTATTTGCAATGGAGAAAATAATGGTATCATCACGGTTAATCCTGCAGGCGGTGTATCGCCTTATCAATACTCTATTGACGGAGGTATCAGCTGGCAAAGCGCCAATACTTTTACTGTGCCTGCGGGAAATTACACGATCAATATCAGGGATGCGAACAATTGCAGTACGATGAGACCGGTAACCATGACAGAGCCGCCGGTATTGACTGCTTTTTCTGCAAATACAAACGCTACCTGCGATGGTGGAAATGATGGAAGAATAGTAGTGACGGCCAATGGCGGAAACAGCAATTATCGCTACTCAATGGATGGAGTTAATTTCCAGGTCTCCAATACTTTTAATGTGGGACCCGGTAATTACAATATTACCGTGAGGGATGCACTTGGTTGCAGCACTTCATTCACCACTACTGTTGGCCTGACATTCAATCTTTTTATGAACCCGGTGGCCGATGTGTCCATTTGCGACGGTACTTCCGCCCAGCTTCAGTTGAACACCAATGCTACTATTTTTTCATGGATACCTGCAACGGGACTGAGTGACCCTTCTGTTTCCAACCCGGTAGCCAGCCCAACGCAAACGACACAATATATCATCAATGTGGTGCTTGGCCGCTGTAGTACCAGTGATACAATGATTGTGACAGTAAATTCAGCTCCGATACCCGATGCCGGACCGGATGGAGATATCTGCTATGGCCGTTCTTATACTTTGCAGGGATCGGGAGGAGCTCAGTATATCTGGTCACCTGCCATTTATCTGAATACAACCAGCGGCGCCAACCCGGTGGCCACACCCTCCCGGACAACAACTTATTCCTTAACTGTTATTGATGCCATCGGTTGCCGGTCATTGGTAACTGATGAAGTGAAGATTCTTGTATCAAAACCCATGCGGGTCGATATGTATCCTTTTGATACCATTGGTTATCCCGGGCAGCAAATACAGTTGTTGGCAATATCGGCGGGCATTACTTACACCTGGTCGCCGGGTACAAGGCTGAGCAATACGAATATTCCCAATCCCATAGTAACGGTTGGCAATATCGGACAAGATATTACCTATGAAGTAGTGGGCACTACGGCCGAGGGCTGCAAAGGCGAAGGATATGTTCATATCAAGGTAGCAAAGGGGCCGGATATTTATGTACCAACTGCTTTTACTCCCAATCATGACGGAAAGAATGATAAGTTTACTCCCCGGCCGGTCGGCATCAAACAATACAATTACTTCAAAGTATTTAACCGCTGGGGGCAGGTTATTTTTTCCAGCACCCGGCAAATGGATGGATGGGACGGCACTATTGCAGGAAAAGAACAACCCACCGGTGTATATGTGTGGGTGATTGAGGGAATTGCCTTTGACAACAGGGTGATAACTAAAAAGGGAACGGTAACGCTGATACGTTGATAACTATACTGCTTTTCTGAATAAAATTTGCAGGGGAAGGATGATTTCATTCGCAGGCCTTTTTATGAACCCTTATTTTTGCCTGCCTGCCATAGCCTAAGCGAAGGCAGGCTTTTCGCTGTTTTAATATCTGAAAAAAATGGTAGATGTAATACTCGGCCTCCAGTGGGGCGATGAAGGAAAAGGGAAAATTGTTGATTTTTTTGCTAAGGACTATGATGTGGTGGCCCGCTTCCAGGGAGGGCCCAATGCCGGACATACCCTATATGTGAATGACAAAAAAGTGGTGCTGCACCAGATACCTTCGGGTGTATTTCATAAAGGAATCACCAACCTGATTGGTAATGGCGTAGTGCTGGACCCGGTTACCTTGAAAAGAGAATGCGATCTCGTGGCTTCTTTCGGCATTGATCTGAAGAAAAATCTTTTCATAGCAGAACGGGCACACCTGATACTGCCCACCCACCGGGCACTGGACAAAGCAGCCGAACTATCCAAGGGCAACCAGAAAATCGGTTCCACATTGAAAGGCATCGGGCCAACCTATATGGACAAGACCGGCAGAAACGGTTTGCGGGTGGGCGATCTGCTGGATAAGAATTTCACCACATCCTATATCAAACTCCGCCTGAAACACCAGCGGTTGCTGGATAATTACAATTTCCAGGAAGACATTACAGCATGGGAGGAAGAGTTTTTTGAGGCAGTTGAATTTTTGAAACAGCTGAATATCGTCAACGGCGAGTATTTTATCAATGAAAAAATAAGCTCCGGAAAAAGGATATTGGCCGAAGGGGCGCAGGGCAGCATGCTGGATATTGACTTTGGGACATTTCCTTACGTTACTTCCTCCAACACCATATCAGCCGGGGTGTGCAGCGGGTTGGGCATAGCCCCGCAAAAAATAAGAGATGTGATTGGTGTTACTAAAGCGTATTGCACACGGGTAGGCGGCGGGCCGTTTCCGACAGAACTGGACAATGAGGTAGGAGAGGAATTGAGAAAGACCGGAAATGAGTTCGGAGCTACAACCGGCCGGCCAAGGCGTTGCGGCTGGATTGACCTGGTGGCGCTGCGTTTTGCCTGCATGATAAACGGGGTGACAAAAATTGTAATGACCAAGGCCGATGTACTGGATACCTTTAAAGAATTACAGGTTTGCACTGGCTATACAATAAACGGTAAGGAAAGCAGGGAAGTGCCTTTCCAGATGGACAGAACAAGGCCGGAGCCGGTGTATAAATCTTTTGCGGGGTGGAATACCAGCAGCAGTGCAGCAAATTCATATAAAGTTTTGCCTGATACCATGAAAACCTATGTTAATTTCATTAATGAATACCTGGGAGTAAAGGTCAGCTTCATATCTAACGGCCCCGGCCGGGATCAAATTATTGAAGTAAATTAAGTAGTACGGCCTGCTTGCCCGGTAAACGAAAGACCCAAAAAAATTAATTTAAAAATTTGGAGGTTTAAAAACTTCGCTGAAATTTTACAGCAACAATCCTTTTGGACTATGGCGTCAAAATCTGACAAGGAAAAAAAATCCCCCGGGAAAACTGGTGCATCATCTTCGAAGGCTCCGGCTAAAAAGGAATCAACCAAGCCTAAAAAACAACTGGAAGAGGACGATGATGATATAGATGATGATGAAGCGGAAACCCCTGTAGCCGGCAAAGGCAGCAAGATGGCAGCATCTTCCAAAAAAGGAAAGGAAGATGATGACGAGGAAGATGTGGATGATGGGCCGGATGATTGGGAAAAACCGGAAGAAGAAGAGGAGTGGGACCCCGATTTTGAAGAATTTGATGTTCCAAAATCAAAAGGCAAAAAGGCTGCCGGCAAGAAGGGAGAGGAAGAAGAAGATTTTAAATTTGAAGATGATGAATTTAAAGATCTCTTTAATGATAAGGATTACGACGATGACGAAGAGGACGATTATTAGACCTTACACTCCCTAAGGAGCTTTAAGATATACCTTGAACAGCGTTTCCCCTACCAATTACAATCTTACAATCAGCAACTTTGAGGAGACCAAGCAAAAGCTGTTGAACTGGGCAAAGCGGTTCGGCATCTTTTGTTTTTTGGACAATCACCAATATCAGACAAAGCCGCATACAATGGAATGCCTGCTGGCGGCTGGAGTGAAAAGGGAGCTGAAGGCTGATGCAGGAAATGCTTTAAAGCAGTTGCAGTATTTCATTCAATCCGGTTCAGGCGGAACCGGCTGGTTGTTCGGGCATCTGGGGTATGATCTGAAAAATGAAATAGAGCAGCTTTCTTCCTCTCATCAGGATAGTATTGGTTTTCCCGACCTGTTTTTCTTCGAACCGGAGTTGCTCATCCGGTTGAACGAATATGAAATGATTATTGAAGCGAAAGACGGGGAAAAAATTTATGAAGATATATTGAGAGAAACCCAACCGGCTCAGGTTTTTCATCATCCGGTGAATATTCAAAGCCGGCTATCTAAGGAGGAATATATCAGCATCATTGATAAACTGAAGCGACATATCCTTCGTGGTGATTGCTACGAAATAAATTTTTGCCAGGAGTTTTTTGCAGAAAATACGTTTGCAGATCCGGTAATGCTGTACCAGCAACTCAGTGCCATTTCACCCAACCCCTTTTCCGCTTTATATAAAATGAATGATCGCTGGCTGATCTGTGCGAGCCCGGAAAGATATTTGAAGAAGCAGGGGACCAGGATATTGTCCCAGCCAATTAAAGGAACATCGCAACGGGTAATCGGGGATAAAGAAAAGGACGAATTGAGCAAAGAAGAATTGATGCATAGTATCAAAGACCGATCAGAAAATGTGATGGTGGTGGACCTGGTACGAAATGATTTGTCAAAACTGTGTAAAGAGGGAACAGTGGTTGTGGATGAATTGTACGGTATTTATTCTTTTCCGCAAGTGCACCAGATGATATCAACGGTAAGCGGAGAATTAAAGGCTGATATTTCTTTCAGTGAAATACTTAAAGCAACATTCCCGATGGGCTCAATGACCGGGGCACCCAAAAAACGGGTGATGGAGTTGATAGAACAATATGAGCAAACAAGAAGGGGCATCTTTTCGGGTGCGGTTGGCTATATTTCCCCGGATGGTGACTTTGATTTTAATGTTGTGATCCGAAGCATTATGTACAATGCGGCAACCGGGTATCTTTCTTTCCAGGCTGGTTCTGGCATTACCTGGTACAGCGACCCGGAAAAAGAATGGGAGGAATGTTTGATGAAAGCGGCAGCGATAAAGAAAGTGCTGGAAGCAAAGGATTAATTACTGCCTGTTGATTTGAGCAGTATTTGCATGGACTCATTTAGTATCTCAAACTTCTTTGTAATAAACAGCTCCATTTTTTCAACTGGTAACCGCAGGTCGTAGGTTCCGGTTGTTGCTACCTGTTTGTCAAAACCCGGATTGTAGCGGTTGAAGATTTCAGTTTCTATTAAAACATGTTTGATGATCACCTGTGAATTGTAGCGGCCGGTAACCGGCATTACTCTCGAGTTGTTTATTTCTTCCTTGCTGAGGGTTAAGGTATTGTTCAGCACCATATCCTTCATCTCCTCCCTTGTAACGGTTGTCACCCCGCCTTCTCCTTCAAAAATATAATGTGTGGCAATGAATTTCTTTACATGGTTCATGGACTCATTGGGAAGGTAGTATTGCAGCGTCCAGAAATCTTTGCTGCCACCACTTTTGCGGATGGCTTTGTCCACATTACCGGGACCTCCGTTGTAGGCGGCTATCACCAGCAACCAGTCGCCATATTTTGCAAACAGATCAGTCAGCAGTGCTGCGGCGGCATGGGTGCTTTTATAATAGTTAAGTCTCTCATCGTTATATTTTGAAACCTTCAGGCCATATTGCTTCGCAGCAGCCGGCATAAAAGCCCAGGGGCCGACGGCACCTGTCCATGATATGGCATTATAGCGCAGACCTGATTCAATAACAGCCAGGTATTTCATTTCTTTCGGGAGTCCATGCTGGGTCAATACTGCATCCATCATATCAAAATAAGGTCTTGCCCAGTCCTTCATGGCGCTGAAGGCCTTTCCGTTTTTGGCAATATAGTTCTCAACAAAACTGATGGCCATTGGATTCAATCTTGCAGGACTGGTTCCATCGCCCAACACGGCTGTTTTAAAAAGGTCTTTGAAACCTGCTTTGGGGTCGTTGAGTTGTTGAACAGAGATTGCGGAAGAATCTTTTTTTATGCTGGTGTCAGCAACAGTAAGGGGGTTGCCCTGGTAAAATTGTTGCTGCTTGCCTGCCAGCATCGGCAGAGCGAACAATAGTGAAACAAAAGCAACAAGTAATATTTCCCTCATCTTCTTCATCACGCAGGTTTAATCAGTTTTCCGGTACTGATTCATCATCAGACCGGAAACCTGCAGCAAAGTTAGCTCATCAAAGCGGTTTGCCATAACCTGCAGACCAAAGGGCATATTGTTACTATGTTTAAAAAGAGGAATTGAAATAGCAGGTATACCAACGAGGTTAGCCATTACCGTATAGATATCAGCGAGGTACATAGCCACAGGGTCATTCATTTTCTCACCGGCTTTAAAAGCAGTAACCGGGGATGTGGGTAATAATATAAAATCAAAACTGTTAAAAATTTCCTGTGTCTTATCGCTGAGCAGTCTTCTTACTTTTTGGGCACGGGTAAAATAAGCATCATAGTAACCGGCGCTTAATACAAAAGTGCCGAGCATGATCCTTCGTTTTACTTCCTTGCCAAAACCGGCTGATCTCGTTTGCTTGTAAAATTCGGTCAGGTCAGGATTCAACTCAGGCGTCCTGTATCCATACTTCACTCCATCATATCTTGACAGATTGGAAGATGCTTCAGCCGTTGTCAGCACATAATAAGCCGGAACTATATAGTCAAGCAGGTCGAACTTTATCGGTTCAGTTGTATGCCCATCCTTTTTCAATTGCTCGATCAGCTGTTTAATAGCTGCGGAGATTTCAGGATCAAGGCTGGGATGATTCAATGCTTCCTCAAAATAAGCGAACCTGAATTTTTTTGATACAGGTAGTTCAGAAGAATAAGCCGACACCTCCTGCTGAGAAACTGTACTGTCAAATTCATCAGGGCCGGATATAACTTCCAATGTTTTGGCAACATCGGCAACATTGCTTCCAAAAATCCCGATCTGGTCAAATGATGAAGCATAGGCGATGAGGCCGTAGCGGGAAATTCGTCCATAGGTTGGTTTTAATCCAACTATGCCACAAAAATCTGCCGGTTGACGAACCGAACCGCCGGTATCACTTCCTAATGATACCATGCAAAGCCCTGCCTGTACTGCTACTGCCGACCCGCCGGATGAACCACCCGGCACCCTTGTTTCATCCAGGGCATTCAACACTTTGCCATAAGCAGAATTTTCGTTAGTAGAACCCATAGCAAATTCATCACAATTGGTACGGCCAATGATGATAGCTTCTTCGGCCAACAGTTTTTCAACCGCAGTAGCTGAATAAACAGAAGTGAAATTTTTTAAAATATTGGAAGAAGCAGAAACCTGATGGTCTTTATGACAGATCACATCTTTCAGTGCAATCACTACACCGTGTAGTTTTCCAACCGGACTTCCGTTTTTTCTTTTTTCATCCAATGCGATTGCCCGCTGCAGGGCTTCATCAGCATATACTTCAATAAAAGCATTCAGGTGTGACGAATCATTTATGCGTTGCAGGTAATGCTCAACTGCCTGATGACAGGTTGTTTTATCTTCCAGTAATTGGGCATGATATTGCTCAATAGAAGAGAATGCAGGCAAAAGCGGAGCTTTTCGGGTTTAAAGGTGCGGGGAAAGAAATTCAGTTACTTGGTATTCGGCGCATTCTTAATATCACTGGCGCTGTCTTCTATTTCTTTCTTTACATTGCTTTTGGCATCATTAAATTCACGGACACCTTTTCCAAGGCCACGCATCAGCTCAGGAATTTTTTTGCCACCAAACAGCAGCAATACGATAACCAGGATGATGATGATCTCATTTGTTCCCAGCATGCCCAATAAGACAGGTTGTATCATATTCAAAAATATTAGGGGTCAAAGATACTAAGTAGTCAAAAATAAAGGAATTATTAGTTTAAATACCCGGTAAACAACAAAAAAGCCCCGACGGATGCGGGGCTTTTCAAATTATGTGTTGAAAAATTACTCTGCAGTTTCTGTAGCCATACGTTTTTCACGGATACGGGCACTTTTACCACTGCGCTTGCGCTGGTAAAACAGTTTGGCACGGCGAACATGGCCGGTCTTGTTAATTTCAATTGAGTCAATATTTGGCGAGAAAAAAGGGAAAACCCTTTCTACGCCCACACCGTCAGAAATCTTGCGGACAGTAAAGCTGGCTGTATGTCCCGTACCTTGCTTTTTAATCACATCGCCTTTGAAAGACTGTATTCTTTCTTTGTTACCCTCAATGATCTTATAGTTTACGGTAATATTATCACCTGGCTTAAAAGCCGGAAAGGTCTTCTTGCCTGTCAGTTGCTCATGTACATATGCTATGGGGTTCATATCTCGAAATTTAGGACGGCAAAAGTAAGGGGTTTTAGGGGAATTTGGAATTAGTTGATTGGTTAATTAGGCACCAATGCAGAAAAATTTCATATCAAAGCCTAATACCCTAATTTCCAATACCCAATTAACTGATTATCTCGCCACATTCACCGCTCTTTTCTCCCGGATAACCGTCACCTTTATCTGGCCCGGAAAGGTCATTTCAGTTTGTATTTTCTGTGCGATTTCAAAAGAGAGTTTCTCAGAATCCTGATCAGACATTTTATCGGCTTCCACTATCACCCTCAGTTCCCGTCCCGCCTGAATAGCATAGGCTTTTTCCACCCCGTTATATGCCATGGCCAGGTTTTCCAGGTCTTTGATACGCTGCAGGTATTGCTGCATGATCTCCCGGCGTGCACCCGGTCTGGCTCCGCTGATGGCATCACAAGCCTGAACGATAGGGGAAATCACAAACTGCATCTCCATTTCATCGTGGTGGGCTCCAATTCCATTGACGACTGCAGGATTCTCTCCATATTTTTCAGCCAATTTTGCACCCAGCAAAGCATGACTCAATTCACTTTCTTCATCTGGCACTTTGCCAATATCATGCAAAAGGCCGGCCCGTTTAGCCAGTTTAACCTGCGGTTGGCTCATCCCAAGTTCTGCAGCCATGGTAGCACAGAGGTTGGCTGTTTCCCTGCTATGCATCAGCAGGTTTTGTCCATAAGAAGAGCGGAATCTCATTCTCCCCACCATTCTCACTAATTCTTTGTGGAGTCCGTGAATACCCAATTCAATCACCGTCCTTTCACCAATCTCCATCACCTGCTCTTCAATTTGTTTTTTTGTTTTTTCCACTACTTCTTCAATCCGGGCCGGGTGAATACGGCCATCGGCGACTAATCGCTGTAAACTTAAACGGGCAATTTCCCGGCGAAGCGGGTCAAAGGAGGAGAGGAGGATAGCTTCCGGAGTGTCATCCACAATCAGGTCAACACCTGTAGCAGCTTCAATGGCCCGGATATTACGTCCTTCACGACCGATGATCTGGCCTTTGATCTCATCGCTTTCCAGGTTGAATACAGTGATGGAGTTTTCAATGGCCTGTTCAGCAGCAGTACGTTGTATGGTTTGAATAACAATCTTGCGGGCTTCTTTTCCGGCTTTTTGTTTTGCTTCTTCTATGATTTCCTGCTGCATAGCAAGTGCCTGGGTTTGCGCCTCATGCTTAAGGCTTTCTACCAATTGGCTCCGGGCTTCATCTGCGGAAAGTCCGGCAATTTTTTCAAGGCGGCGGATATGTTCTTCCTGGTGTTTTTCCAGCTCTGTTCTCTTGATATTAACCAGTTCAATCTGCCGGTTCAGGTTGTCTTTAATGACATCATTGTCCTTTATCTGCTTGTCAAGACCCGCTTCTTTCTGATTGATGGTTTGTTCCTTCTGGCGAATGCGGTTTTCGGTATCGTTGATCTTACGGTTGCGTTCATTCACCTCTTTATCATGCGCAGCCCTCATCTGCACAAACTTCTCTTTGGCTTCCAGTTCCTTTTCCTTGCGGATGGTTTCTGCCCTCAGTTCTGCTTCTTTCAGGATGGTTTGGGACTGGAGTTCTGCTTCTTCTACTTTTTTGCGGGTGTTTTTGACAAAGATCAGTTTACCCGCTATGAGGCCCAGTACTAGGGCGCCTGCACCAATGATGATGTATAGTATATTCGGATCCATGAATATTTTTGTTTAAGTGTTGCACAATGTTTGTTTTTAATATAAACTTCATATTGAGAAGTATATAGAGTCAGCGAAGATACAAAACGGGCAGTAAAAGCGGTAGCAGGGGTGAAAATAGTCCAGAATCAGTTCGGGGGCAAAATTGGAGGTCAGGTTAGCTGGTTGTCAAGCAGTTTTTCAATGACTGATAACTGGCCGGCCAGGTTTTCCTTCTCCACATTGGCGGTTGTGGCTGCATGTTGCTCGGTGGCGTACCAAATCAGCACCATGGCTAAGTAGTCCTGCATATCCTTGCCCGCAAACTGGGTTTTGAACTCAACGATTTTATCATTGATGGTCTTGATGGTCTTTCTCACCACTTCTTCATCGCCGGGCTGTATTTTGATCCGGTAGCTGCGGTCGCCAATCACAGCAGAGATAGCAATTAATTCATTCATATACTTGGAATTTTCAATATCTATTGACTATATTCGGCATCCCTTACTAACCACAGGCCATTATCCACCGCAAGAACCAGCAGTTAAGGACACCTAAGGAAACGAAAAAACGTTTACCTCATGTTTGCCAAAGTTAAGTCTTCGGTATTTATTGATGCGTTGCGCCTGGAACTGACTGTTCCCAAAGGCAATTGTGTCCGTGGTATTCTTCGTGACGACCAGGGAAGTGTTTGCGGACGCATTGAAAAAAAAATATCCCGGGAAAGAGAAGAAATGACCTGGGATGGATTGAATGATCTTCCTTACGGAAGATACACCCTCGAACTTTCGCAGGGCGAAGATGAAATGAAAATGAACCTGGTGAAGAGAGTTTAGCGTTTCGGGTACCGTGTTGTACACAAATCGATTTCAATACTCAACAGTAAATCTTCAAACATTAACAACCCGAAACACAAAACCCGTAACCCGGCATATGTTTATTCCCCCAGCATGGCAATGCAGCGGTCAATCTCTTTCAGGTAAACATTAATTCTTTTTTCAAACTCCTTTTTATCGGCATCACTCATTTCGCCGGCATTGAGCTTTAGGATGCTTACCTGCTGCTTTAATTCTTCGCCATTCTTTTTTTGTTCTTCTATTTTAGATTGGGCAGCATCCAGTTCTTCTTTGAGGCGGTTGTTTTCTTTTTGTACAGCAGTATATTGTTTCAGCAATTGCTGAAGTTTATCCTGTATTCTTTTCAGATGTTGCTCTGTGGCGTTCATTACGAATCTTCAATTATACAAATGAATTTCAAATTGAAGCATACTTAAGCCCCTCCTTTGGAGGGGTTTGGGGAGGCTTCATTTTCTGATTTCTGCCCCGAGGTCGTTTTCCAGGGCGGTCATTATTTTATTCATCCATCCGTCAATTTCCTTGTCAGTGAGTGTTTTTTCTTCATCCAGGAAGGTAAAATTAACGGCAATAGATTTTTTATCCTTTCCCAGTTTTTCACTTTCAAAAATATCAAACAGCCTTATATCCTGTAACTTGTTCAATTTTATTTTTTGTACCGATTGCTCCACTTTTTCCCATGCCAGCTCTTTGGCTACAACCATGGCAATATCCCTTTGCACAGCCGGGTATTTTGGTAATTCCTTTACGGACATTGACTGACAGGACACAAGTTCAGACAGTATGGTCCAATTCAGCCCTGCAAAAAATACAGGTTGTTTGATGCCAAATTTTTCCAATATTTTTTTCTTTACCTCACCGGCGCCTGCTATTATCTGGTTGTTGAATTTATAGACGATATGGTTATCCAGTTTCGGCACTTGCAGTTCTTCAACGGAATCTGGCTGAATACCCAGCAACTTGAAAACAACATCAACCGTTCCTTTCAGGGAATAGAAATCAGAAGCAGAGCTTTTCTGTTTCCAGTCGCCTTCATTTTTATTGCCGCTGATGACGATGCAAAGTTTTTCTGCTTCATTATATTTTCCTGAACCGGTCGTACTGTAGGCTTTACCAAATTCAAACAACCGTAGCGAATTATTCTTATGGTTCAGGTTATGGGCCACCACTTCCAGGGCCGTTTCAAAAAGTGAACTGCGGAGAATATTCAGTTCAGCGCTCAGGCTGTTCATCATTTTGACCATTCCCTGCTGCTCTTCTTCAGAAAAATAAGCAGCATTGGTAATGGAGTTGGTCATCATTTCGTTGAAGCCAAGACCAACGAGGTAATTCGCCAATTTTTCCCGGTACACTTCTTTTGCGTAGTTTTCTTCCACGGAAGGAGTGATGGTGATAGCTTCAGGAATTTCAATACTATCCAATCCATCAATCCGCACTATTTCTTCCACAATGTCAGCAGGCAAACTGATATCTGGCTTATGATAAGGAACCGCTACTCTTAGTTCATCAACTCCTTCTTTCAGGATTTCAAAACCCAGGCTGGTCAAAATATTTTTGACAGCATCAGGATGATAATTCTTGCCGCTCAGTTTTTTGATATAGTGCCATTTTACGGAAACTTCTGTTTTGGGTTTGGGATTTGGATACACATCAACAAGCTCTGATGCAATTTCGCCTCCGGCAATTTCTTTGATAAGTGTGGCTGCCCGTTTTGCCACGTCAATGGTAGCAGAAATATCTGTGCCTTTTTCAAATCTTGAAGCCGCATCTGTTCTTAATCCATGCCGGAAAGATGTTTTTCGGGTGATAACAGCATCGAAGCAGGCGCTTTCTAAAAAAATACTTTTTGTGGCAGCAGAAACCCCGCTGTGCAATCCGCCAAATACACCGGCAATGCAGATGCCTTCTTTCCCATCACAGATCATCAGGTCTTCGGCGCTCAGTTTTCTTTCCTTTTCATCAAGGGTGATGAATGTTGTTCCTTCCGGCAGATTTTTTACAATTATTTTTTTACCGAATAAAGTATCAGCATCAAAAGCATGCAACGGTTGCCCGGTTTCATGCTGTATGAAATTGGTGATGTCGACAATATTACTGATGGGCCGCAGACCGATAGCTTTTAGCTTTTGCTGCAGCCATTTTGGAGATTCTTTAATAGTAACATTGGCGATGCTGACACCGGAATAGCGGGGACAGGCTGTTTCATTTTCTACTTTTATGGCAATGGACAAAGATGTATTGTCAACCCGATAACTATCGGGTTTAAAGCCGTTGCTGTTGGGAAGTTTTGGCTTGATATCTTTTTTGTCGTGATGGTTTAAGAAAGCACACACATCTCTTGCCACACCCCAATGGCTCATCGCATCCATGCGGTTGGGAGTTAACCCTATTTCATAAATGATATCTTCATAAGGCTTGAAATAATCAGCAGCAGCAGTTCCCACTTTTGCATCGGCAGGTAATACCATGATGCCGGCATGGGATGTACCGAGGCCAATTTCATCTTCAGCGCAGATCATTCCATGACTTTCCACACTTCTGATCTTTGCCACTTTCATGGTGAGAGGTTCGCCGGTGGCTGGGTAAATGGTTGTGCCAACAGTTGCCACTACTACTTTTTGCCCGGCAGCTACATTTGGAGCACCGCAAACAATTTGCAATGGCTCACCATTGCCAACATTTACTTTGGTCAGCGTCAGTTTATCAGCATTGGGATGTTTTTCTGTACTTAGTACCTCAGCAATTACCAAACCCTGCAGGCCGCCTTTTACTTCTTCATATTTCTCCATGCTTTCCACTTCCAGCCCTATAGAAGTGAGGATACGGGCCAGTCTTTCCGGTTCAACTGTTACGGGTAAATATTCGCTCAGCCATTTGTAGGAAATCGTCATGCCGCAAAGATAAGCGTCAGCTACCAACTACATACGATAGCAAACAGCATTGATGTTCATACCGGCGCCCACCGAAGCGAAGAGGACAATATCGCCGGCGGTCAGTTGATGATCGTCCAGCCTTCCTTTTTTTACCATGTCGAACAAAGTGGGAATGGTGGCGACCGAGCTGTTGCCGAATTTTTGAATATTCATCGGCATGATATGCTCCGGCATTTCTTTTAATCCATACAGTTTGAATAAGCGGCGGATAATTCCTTCATCCATTTTCTCGTTGGCCTGGTGCAGGAACACCTTTTTTACATCCAGGATGGATACAGCTGCTTTGTCCAGGCAATCTTTCATGGCAGC
>CAYHPA010000008.1:0-42817 GCA_964358155.1 uncultured Chitinophaga sp. | reverse complement strand
TGCATCAGGAGGAAGTGTGTGTAATGCCACCTTTTTTATCCTGCTGAGGGTAAAAGAAAGCCTTGCTGAACAAGAAATTTCTTTTTCAAAAGCT
The DNA here is from genome assembly GCA_964358155.1 of uncultured Chitinophaga sp. Classification (GTDB taxonomy): domain Bacteria; phylum Bacteroidota; class Bacteroidia; order Chitinophagales; family Chitinophagaceae; genus JJ008. Next base: position 42,723 of record CAYHPA010000008.1, on the reverse strand, counting down.
TCGGCTGATTATCTGCGATCGGATTTTCTCACTTTTACTCTTTCTCATCTGCTCGGGCCGGATATATTTCGCAATACTTTTCCGCTACTCAATTATCTGGAGATGGACAGGGGCCGTGCCCTTGCCCTTTCTCTGGAAAAAGCGCCCAACCGCGAAGACTGCTTTTTGTATGACAGTTTCAAAGTGAAATTCTCTGCATTCATCACTCAAAAGGAACAGCCTGGTTATAAACTGCCGGTTCTCTGCATCAATGCCACCCGCATGCGGGATGGCAACCCCGCTGTATTCAGCAATATCAGGATCGGCAACGACGTCCGGCAAGAGAACTATTTCAACAACCGTATCGACGTACTGGATATGCTTGGCGAAAGCAGGGATATTAAACTCAGTACTGCGGTAGTGCTGGGAGCCAGCTTTCCCTACATCAGTCCCGCCGGACGGATCGATAACCCTATCCGTGTAAAAAATAAAAAAGGAAAATGGAAGACCATTACCGACTCGCAGTATTTTGTAGATGGAGGATATTTTGACAACTCCGGCGCCGGTGTAGTGAATGAAATGATTTTTGCGTTGAACAATATGATGGACAAAAATGATTCATTGAAAAAATATAAGAACAGGCTGGAATTTTTTGTACTGCATATCTTAAACACTGATCCCAAAAAAGAAAACAGGGACCCCATCAACTCTATGACCAACGACCTGTTGGCCCCTGCTAAAACAATGATGGGTTCCTATGGAAAGCAAACCAGCATCAATGACCAGCGGCTGAAAACCTACCTGTATGCTGTTTATAACGATTCGCTTCATTATAAAAAAATAGACCTGTACGATGATGCCGTTTCTGATTTCCGCTATTCCATGAACTGGGTCATTTCCGACAAACAGCTGACTAAAATGAATGAAGCCCTGCTGAACAATAAAACCTACCGGAGGGAAAAAGAATTAATGGCTAAATGGACTTATTGACACCATATGCAGCAACAATGTCTTTTTTGCGGGAACCTTGTTACTTATGTTCATGTACATGGCCACTATGAATGTCCGGTTTGCCATACCAATGCCCTGCCTTGTTGTGATGGCGATAATTGCGAAACAAACATAATACTTGGAGAAAAAGGAATTCTTCCTGACAATAGCGATTTAAATCCTATAGTACTCCAAAAGCCTCCCCTGCGGGGAGGTTTGGAGGGGCTTCAGTAACTCCTTCCCACCGTATCACAGGCGGCTTTCAGTAATGAATTGTTGTCGTGTATATCCTGTCCTTTTTCCCAGAACATTACTCCGTTTGCAATGTCCTTTGCCAGTTTGGCCTTTCTTTTGGTGGTGTACTGGCCATTGTAATAAATAGTATAAGGAGACGGATGGCCCGATGATGTAACAATAGCTGAGTCCAGTTGAGGATTACCGCCCTGTCCCAATATACCACTGTATGTAAGCACCGTATTACTTTGTGTAATGCCGGACGGTCTTCCATACGCCGGCACGCCCAGCACAGCTTTGGCCGCAGGCATTCCCCTTGTGTTGAGCCAGTAGTTTAAGCAGACTGTTGCCAATGTATAATCGCTATGGTGCCGGTAAGGAACCGTAGTGCTGAAATCATCATAGGCCATGATGTTGAAGAAATCAACATAAGGAAATATCTCATTGCGTATCGCATCCCTTATTCCCCCTGCATATTTTCCGGCAGTGATGGCGGCAGATAAATAATAACGGCCATCCCGGTGTAGTGAGTCAGATAATTCTTTCATCAATAAAGTGAAAGTGGCGTCTGTCCCGTCTGATGTTGATGGAAATTCCCAGTCTATATCTATTCCATCAAGATTATTGGCCCTTACTGTGTTCATCACATCTTTAATAAAATTATTGCGACCGGCAGCAGTAGCGGCCATGTTCTTAAAATTGCCGGCAGTCCCGTCATTTATCGCTAAAAACACTTTTGCATTATTAGCCCTGGCCTTATCCCTTACAGCAGTAAGTGTAGAAGAAGGCGATGATGGCGCTGATAAAGTACCGGAACCATTTACACTATAAAAGGCATACATCACTACATTGGTCATCCTGAATTTTACATCAGGAATAGAAGCAACGCTTCTGTAATAGGGAAGATAGCCGACTACATAATAGCCAAATGGTTGCGGGTCCTGTATTATTGCAACGGTAAAAGGCGTAGCCGTGCTGGTGCAATTTGCGGCATTTCCATTGGCATTTTTAGGTTGTACATACCAATATAATAACTGGCTGTTTTGAAATGAAGGCACAATGAAAGTATACGATGTGCCGGTTACATTGCTTGCAAGAATTGTAGCCGGATTAGGTGATGCACCCCAGAAAATATCGTAGCTGGCTGCTCCGCTAACAGCGCTCCAACTGAAAGTATAAGAACCTGGTTTGACAAATGCGCCGCTTGCCGGGGAAATATTACTGGCACAACCCGGAACTGTTGGCCCGGTTGGTGGGTTACTTGTTCCGCCTTTCTTGCTACAGGCATTAAGTATCAATGCGGTTGATGCTATACAAATAAGGGAAAGTCTGAAACTCATGAGCAGCATTTTGGCTCTTAAATTACTGGTTTTGGGTGAAATTCAGTTTTTTGATAGCCCTTTTTGTGTACGTTTGCCACCTAAAATTGCAAGTATGAAGAAGTTTTTATTAACGATTGTATTGTTTGTAAGCCTTGTCTTTAAGTCAATGGCTGATGAAGGCATGTGGCTGCCATTACTGCTCGGACAGCAGGTGTATGATAATATGAAGAAAAAAGGGTTGATCCTTACAAAAGACCAGCTCTATAATATCAATAAACCCTCGCTGAAGGATGCTATCATCATTTTTGGTGGCGGATGCACCGGCGAAATTGTAAGCTCCCAGGGGTTGATATTCACCAATCACCACTGCGGTTATGATGCCATTGCATCAGCCAGTACCATGGACCATAATTACCTGCAAAACGGTTTTTATGCCAAAAACAAAGGTGAAGAAATTCCGAGCACCCTGTCCGTACAATTTCTTCTGCGCATCGATGATGTAACCAAAGAAGTGATGGACTCACTGGGAACCTTGTCAGGTACTGAACGGGTACAAAAGCAAGCGGCAGTACTGGCCGCCATCAACAAAAGAATGAGTGATGAAAGCAAGAATATTGAAACAAGGGTAAGTGCATTGTTTAAAGGCAACCAGTTCCTCGCATTCGTGTACCAGCGTTATTACGATGTGCGCCTTGTAGGCACTCCGCCGGAGAGTGTGGGAAAATTTGGTGGCGATACCGACAATTGGGAGTGGCCACGCCATACCGGCGACTTCTCCATCTTCCGTGTGTATACAAAACCCGATGGAAGCCCTGCCAAAAGAGGTGAAGCAACTGATGGCAATATTCCCTTGAAACCAAAATGGTTTCTCCCTGTTTCTTTAAGACCTTTAAAAGATGGCGACTTTTCCATGATATGGGGTTATCCCGGCGGCACCAACCGTTATGAAAGTTCTTATGGTATCAGGTTATCTGTTGACATCAACAATCCTACGCTGGTGAAGCTGCGGGATGCAAGGCTGAAATATATGTTTGAAGAAATGAAGAAAGATCCGGCCACTAAACTGCAGCTGGCTTCTTCGTTTGCCGGCATTGCCAACTACTGGAAATTTTTTGATGGTGAAACCAAGCAACTGATAAAGTATGATGTGTATGGCCAGAAAAAAGCAGCCGAAGCAAAATTCAATGCATGGGCTAAAGGTAAACCGGAGTATGAAAATATATTTACCGAATGGGGCAAGGCATACGCAGCATGGCTGCCTTATGCCAAACACCGGATGTATATGAACGAGGGCATCAACGGGTCTCCGCTGATCGGTTTTGCCGGCTCATTGATTTCGCTGGAAGCCACCCTGGTAAAAGCAGGAGTTTCACAGGCTGATATAAAAAAGGCAGTGTCTGCCGCCGACCGGCAGCGCAAAGCTTTTATGGAAGATGAAAACATCGCCTCCGACAGGAATATCGTTGCAGCCGTAACAAGGATGTATTACGATGATGTAGTGAAAGAACAGCATCCTGTAGGGTTTTATGCCACACTTAAAAATCAATTCGGCGCCCTGGATGATGACGCTACTTACAAAAAATATGCGGAACATGTTTTCGGCAAAACAATGATACTGGATGATGCCAAATGGAATGCATTTGTGGCTAACCCCGATGCAGTGCAACTGCAGGACGATCCGGCTTTTGCCCATGCATCAGCCTTTGTTAAAAACTATACTTCCAAGTATGGCCCCATGTTTCAGCAGTTCAATGCAAAAAATGGAGAGTTTGGCAGGCTGTACCTGAAAGGCATCATGGCTATGGACCCGGTAAAAGCAAAGATGATGTATCCTGATGCCACCTTCACCATGCGGGTAAGCTATGGTAATGTAAAATCATACCAGCCAAGGGATGCTGTGTTCTATGATTATGTTACTACCTCAAGGGGCTTACTGGAAAAATATAAGGCCGGCGATTATGAATTTGATCTGCCTGCTAACCAGATTGAGCTATTGAAGAAAAAAGATTTTGGCCAGTATATGGATCCCACCCGCAAAGAACTGGTGATCGGTTTCATTACTACCAACGATATTACCGGTGGTAACTCCGGTTCACCCGTTATCAATAACCGGGGCGAGCTGATCGGTCTGGCTTTTGACGGCAACTACGAAGCGCTGAGCCACAAACTGGCTTTTGACAAAGACCTGAACCGCACCATCTGTGTCGACATCCGCTATGTGCTCTGGTGCATTGATAAACTCGGTGGCGGAACTAATATTATCAAGGAACTGAAACTGGTGAAATAATACCACTGATTGCATTGATAAAAACGATTAAAATGAAGAAAGCAGCCATGAGGCTGCTTTTTATTTGTCCACGGATTAACACAGATGAACACAGATTACGTTTACAATTGCGAAGCAATCAATCTGTGTTCATCTGCGTTCATCTGTGGCTAACCACTTTCCGCTCCACTGGAATCCTTTTCGTGAAGTTTCGTGTCTTTCGTGGCCATACCCAGTTCTTGGTAGCGTACCGCTTGAAATAAGGAGTTTGTAAAATACAGGAACACGGATTAGACAGATGAACACAGATTACGTTTACAATTGCGAAGCAATATTATCCGTGTTTACCCGTAAAATCCGTGCTATCCGTGTGCTTGTATTCTTTAATTTCAATCTGAGACATTACCCAATTCCGCTTCAGCGGAATCCTAACCGGCAAAAAAATTATTTCAGTAACATTGCATACACAATACATTTTTTGAAAACCCGTATCATCATATCCTGTTTTTTTACCTGCCTTTCTGTTGCTACCTTTTCCCAAACACAGTTCAGCATCGCTACCGACATAGGCGTGCAGCGCAGTTTTAAAGAAGGCCAGCAATACTGGGCCTTTGGCCATACTGTACAAACGCAGTTTCATTTTACCCCAAAGGATGGCGCCTATGCCTGGATATCTTATTACACAGCTGGCAAGTTCAGCAACAATGTAACGGCCACTGCAAAATCTGCTTCCACCACACCGCAGCAAATAAATTATATCAACATTGCCGACATGCGTTTCAAACAAATTTCCATCGGCTGGAAAAAATACCTGAAAGGAAATTCGCAGGCACAGGAAGGATGGAACCTGTATGCCTATGCCGGTTTTGGTTTATTGCTCGGCAGGGTTATCAATAATCACTCCGTAACTGTTGATACATCTGTTTACCAGGTGCCGGTGCGTAGTGGCAAAGCCAATTTCAAACGACTGACTGCCGATCTCGGCCTGGGCTGGGAAACGCCAATCGGCGCTGATATATTTTTTTATGCCGAAGGACGGGTATGGATACCTACCACTGATTATCCCAGTAAATACATTTTTGTAAATGACAATGCCCCGCTGGTGGCCATGCTGAATGCGGGCATCCGGATACTTTTCTAAAAATCTTATTAGATTTCTTTCATAATTGCCGGGGGCAATGGTTTAGAGCGATTTTTTTCGTGTTAATTCGTGTCTTTCGTGGCCAAACCACCCCGATTGCGAAGCAATCATTCTGTGTTTATTTGTGTTCATCTGTGGCCAAATCCGCATCAGCTGAATCGTTTCCTGAAACTTCGTGTCTTTAGTGGGAAACAAAAAAGTATCTCTTATTGAATCTTCACATCAAACCTCCCCTCTGTTACCTGCAGCAATTGGGGTGCATTGTAAATATTCATGGCATTGAACTGAAAAGTGCCGGCAACAATCATGTTTACCGTATCAATGCGGGTAATATTGACCCAACCCGTATGTGTGGCGGAAGTAAGCCATTCATTTTGCGGCGTCATATTTCTTTTTACATAATAGCCATAGCTGGCAGCACCGTTGGGATGGCTGACATTGGTATTAAGCGGGTAAGTGCCGGGGGCGGTTACATTATAGATAGTCAGTTGAAATTCTGTTTCATTGGGAGATGAAGCAAAGTTTCTGGCATTGATAACGATATCATTGCCTGACATCCTTGCTTCCAGTATATCATTGGCCGGGATGGGGCCAAAGCCCTGTGGGGCCCAAAGGTTACCGTCCACTTTAGCGCCAAAAGTATTGGCTCCCGATTGCGTAAGGTCAGGAAGTTCGTCAACAGATTTTTTGCAGGAAACAAGTGCGGCAACGCACAAACAGATGAGTAACAGATTTTTCATAGAAATAGTTCGGTTCATAAAACGCATTTTTGGTGGCTTTGGTATTTGGAGGACTGCCTAATAAGACAAAAACGAGGCCAGAAACGGATAGCAGGTTATTTTTAAGTTTAGCCCACAGAGAACCGCAGAGAATCAGAGAAACACAGAGTAAATCAGGCTTTCTCTGCGGCCCTCATAGCCTCTGTGGCTCTCTGTGGCCTTTGTCTTATATTAGCGACATGAGCAATACATTGACCATACAACAAGTTGAACTCTATAAACTCTCCATCCCGCTCAAAGAACCTTTTACCACTTCGCTGCGCACAGAGACCAGCGCCGATAATGTGCTGGTAAAAATATTTACCGAAGAAGGTATTAGCGGCTTTGGTGAATGCAGCCCCTACATGCCCATCAATGGCGAAAGCCAGGACACCTGCTTTATCGTAGGGCAATATTTTGCCAAAGCTTTGAAGGGAAAAGATCCGCTGGACATTGAAGCCTGCATTGAGCTGATGGATAAAGTAATTTATGGCAACAGCAGTATCAAAAGCGCTTTTGATATAGCGCTGTATGATATCGCTTCGCAGCATGCAGGAATGCCGCTGTACAAATTCATCGGCGGAGAAAACAATAAGGTCATCATTACCGATTACACGGTCAGCATTGGCGAGCCGGATAAAATGGCGCTGGATGCATTGAAAATAAAAAACGAAGGTTATCCCGCTATCAAAGTAAAACTGGGAAAAGACGGGAAGAAAGATGTGGAGCGGATAAGGGCCATCCGTGCTGCGGTAGGAAATGAAATACCCATTCGCATTGACGCCAACCAGGGATGGAAAGTAAAAGAAGCGATAGACACATTGAATGCACTGGCAGAATTTGATATACAACATTGCGAAGACCCCATTGCCCGCTGGAAATACATGAAGCTGCCGAAAATAAAAAAGAACTCTCCCATTCCCATTATGGCGGATGAATGCTGCGGCGATGAGCATGATGCCGAACGGCTGATAGAACTGAATGCCTGTGATTATTTTAATATCAAGCTCGGAAAATCCGGTGGCATCTTTAAAGCGTTGAAGATGGTGAGGATGGCGGAAAAAGCCGTCATTAACTTACAGGTAGGGGCTATGCTGGAAAGCAGGTTGGGCATGACGGCCTTTGCGCATTTTTCTTTATGCAGCCCGAATATTGAGCATTATGATTTTGATACGGCCCTCATGTTTACCGAAGACCCGGTAACGGACGGCATACAATACAAAGCAAATGGCGTGGTGGAAGTGCCGGAAACCATTGGCCTTGGCGCAACCATTAAGGAAGACTGGCTGGAGAGGATGGAGCGACTGCTAATATAATTTACTCGGCAAGGCCGTGGCTTAACGAAAGTTTTAAAACTTTCGTTTTTTTATTCAGATCACACATTTTCAAATACTTAAAAAAATAAACGGTCACTTTCAGGCCACAAAACTTTCGTATATTAGAATGTTAGCGGCAACCCTTTGGCGACAGTGCTAACTTGAAACATTCTGCAAGAAACGAACAGACAAAATGAAAATTCCATTACAACTAATACCGACAGCATACGAGATTTCCAAAAAGGTTTATGAAAATGAATTGACACTTTCTGACGGAACAAATCAACTTGTTAGCAAGGGAATGAATGAGAGTTCAGCCCGTGACTACATTTATGACTTTCGGTATTTAATGCAAGGGAAAAAATTTAGCAGGACACTCAATACTGCCTCAATGGAGTATTTTTTTTCTAATCTGCGTAACGATTATGGAACAACTCAACTTGCTAAACCTCTATCCGCACTAATCCAACATATTGAATATTACGAAGGGCAACAAAAGCATAAGACAACAATGCATCAGATGCGAGCCATTCATAAAAAATATTCAGAGCAAGTTGATTCTCCAACAAACACCTACCTCTTTGTTTGGAATCCTGACAAATGGAAATGGACAACACTTGAAAAAGCAGTTGAGGAAATTCAAAACAGCGGCAAGACAACTGAACGATGGAGTTGCAGAAGTTACAAAACAATCAAGCCAGGCGACAGAGTATTTTTAGCAAGAGTAGGTTCAGAACCAAGAGGAATTTTTGCAGCGGGTTATGTTTCTTCAGAGCCGTTTCTTTCAAAGCATTGGAGTGGAGAGGACAAAGATGTTTTTCGGGTTCTCATTGACTTTGAGGTTTTACTCAATCCCGACAAAGAGCCAATTCTCACAACAGACATTCTTAAAATAGGCAACTTAGCAAAGCAACAGTGGACACCGCAATCATCAGGCATTTCAATCCGACCAGAACTTGTTGAAGAACTTGAGGCAGTTTGGTTTGACTTCTTGACGACACAAAAAATTCGCTTCAGTCCATTTTCACCGACAGAAAATAAAGTTCAACAAACTTTCACAGAAGGAACAGCAACACAAGTAACACAGACAAGATATGAACGCAATCCATTTGCAAGAGCACAATGCTTAAAACATTTTGGCTATCAATGTTCAGTTTGTGAGTTTGACTTTGCTGACTACTACGGAGAGATTGGAAAAAACTTTATTCATGTTCATCACTTGACACAAATTGCAACAGTAAAGAAAACTTATTCAGTTGACCCAATCAAAGACCTTAAACCTGTTTGCCCCAATTGCCATGCAATGCTTCACAGACAAAATCCTGCCTTGACAATTGAAGAATTGAAATCAAGAATAAAAAACTAATTCTCCATTTAATTACCTTCGTGAAATGGCAGACAAAGAAATTTTCAGCAGTAAAATCACCAAAGGAAAACGGACATACTTTTTTGACATCAAGAAAAGTGAGCAAGGTGATTTGTATTTGAAACTTTCCGAGAGTAAGAAAACTGAAAGTGGTTTTGAGCATCACCGACTATTGGTGTTTGACGAAGACATGAAAGATTTCGTTGACACTTTACGCAAGACACTTGCGAAGTTCAAAGAAGTTAAAGCATACGAACCAACAGACGGCAAAGCATATTCAGTTGAGAAAGTTAGACAACTTCACAAGCAAGCATATGCACCTTGGACAGCAGAGGACGACAGCAAACTTGAACTTCTTTTTTGCGAAGGCAAAAAGCCAAAAGAACTTGCACAAATCTTCGGACGAAAAGAAGGAGCAATTACTTCACGGATTAAGAAACTTGAACTACGAGAGAAATATGGAAAGTAACTTCCCCCACTCTACGCGGTTTAATCTCTTTGAACGTATGTGCAAACTTGGAACGGTATCACTTCGGACGAACAGCAGGGCAGCCGCTAACATGAGATTAAACGAAATTTTTTGTTCGGGGGGTAAAGTGCTTCTAATGAACATTTGTGGTTTATCAAACGGTAGTGCTTCTAACAAACGGTATCGGTTTAATCCCCCTCACAAAAAACTTCTTTAATCCCTTCTTCGTTATCTGCCATTATTAATCACAGAAAATTTTTCCCCTCCCACATTTTGTGGCCTACATCCCTGTCTGCCGACAGGCAGGCTCCGCCCCGCTACCAGCGGGGCTCCGGCGTGTGCCGGTTGTTAGGCTTTGGAACCTCTAATCCGGCAATGTCTTCACCTTTATGTCCCTGTAATATACTTTACTCTTCGGATCATGCCCTTGCAGCGCATAGCTGCCCCCTGCCGTAATTCCATGAGAGCAGTTCCCGCAATGACACTACAATGTATTACCGCTCAAATAAATCTGCTTCCCCAAACCTGTAAATTGCTCTATCTTTTGAAAGCATGCAGTTTATTAAAACAAAATCCGCCTATTCTGCTGCCTCGGGTACAATAACGCAGAAATGCTTTATAAAGAATTTATACCGCATCCTTCACTGCAGCAGCATATCAAATGCTATTGGGTGTTTGAAAACAGCTATGGCTCCAATCATTTTGAGCGGATGATTCCCGACGGTAATATTGATTTTGTATTTCATTACGGCCAGCGGCCTTCATTAATCATCAACGGAAAAGAAATCCATAAACCGGCGGATTTTCTCGGCGGTCACCTAATAAATGCAGCGCTCCTTAAATTCTCCGGTGATTTGAAAATGTTTGGCATAAAATTTTACCCATGGTCATCTGCCGTATTGTATAAAATGCCGGCGCATGAACTGAACAACCGGCGGGTGCCGCTGGAAGATATAGCCGGGCATTGGGTAAAGGACTATTACAGTCTTTTGCACAATGAACTCAGTGCGGGTAATTATAAAACAGCTATCCGTTATCTTGAAAGAGAATTGCAGGGCTGGCTGCAAAACCAGGTCCCCAATGGCACATTAAAATACTGCCTGGAAGAAATCATTCAGTCCGGCGGTGATATTTCCGTTGATGTTATCAGTCATCGCCTCGGTTTCAGTGCAAGATATATTCAGAAAATTTTCAAAGAAAAAAAAGGGATGCCTTTCCAGTATTATTGCCGACTCTTTCGTTTGCAAAAGGCGCTGAAAGATATTAAAACTATTCCTGCCGATACCTTAACCGGCATCGCCCATGCAACCGGCTATTACGACCAGTCACATTTTATAAAAGACTTTACAGCGCTAACCGGATTGTCGCCCAAAAAATTTATACAGGAAGAGCATTTGTACATTACCCGGAATATAGAATCGCAGGGCTGAGTTTTAACTTTTCCCTGCTTTCTGTTCGCATTTTTACAATTTTATCAGTACCCGGTTATAAACCTTTGCGGGGTAAAAATCAGCACATGAAAATTTTATTCCTGTTTCTTTTATTTACCGTTTCCTCACTTTCTTACGGACAATCCGGCGATAGCACGGATTATTTTCTTAAAGCTTGTGGCGGCGGGTTTGGAGGCGGCAAGGTTGAAAGAAAAAATATTCTTATCGGCGATGCCGCAGTAAATAAAACTACAGTTCAGTATGTTGTTTCAAAAATGATAACGGCGCATGGCGGCATGGCGAAATGGAATGCAGCGCCAACATTAAGCTTCACACATATACTTGTTTTTGGCCAGCCGCTGGAAACTGAATTCTGGATAAGCAATGAAACAACAGAAATAAAAACAGAGCGGACTTACCACGACTGGCCAGCCATCAACAGCCGCCTGGCAAGTGATGGCAAAAAAGTATGGACGGAGAACTGGAAACTGGATAACCCTCCCGGCACGAACGTAAATAATATTTACACCGCCATGGCTATGCCCTGGCTTACGCAAAAAAGGGGTGTAAAGCTGGAAGCGGAACCTTTGCAATCCCTGCCCGGTGATTCGGCAGCCCATTTTGTAATCAGGCTTACTTATGCGCAACCTTCAAAAGAATCGCCGCATAAGTATTACAAACTGTTTATCCATCCCGAAACATTTTTGCTAAAAGGGCTTGAATTTAATATCACCTACGCCCCGTTTCTTGATTTAATCGGCCTGCCCAAAGAAGTAAAATCGCTGGGGCCTTTCACCCATGTTTTTTATGAGCACACACCTGTGTATGGTTTGATTTTTCCAAAAAGATATGATTCATTTGACGGAGAGGGCCATAACTCCGGGAGACATTTGGCTTATAATTACTCAATAAAGAAACCATTTGATGTAAAAAGAATGATAGTACCTGCCGGGGCTAAATTGGCGGATGAAAAAAGCGACAGGTAATTATGAATTTGCATGACTCTGTAAAATCCTACGGGCCGTTCATCAATAAAATCCATAGCTATACAACGATAAATGGTATCTTATTACCGGAAAACTATGATACTTATAATCCGAAGGGGAAAGTTTCAGGTAATCATCTGGTGCTGGATTATAAGATGAATGGAAAATTTGAAGAGAAGATGATGCAAATGCCAAAAGGAGCATTGCAGGACAACACACAAAGAAATATTAAGTTGTATTTAAACAACTAAAGGAACCCATGACTATATTTTCTTCTGCAAAATCATTTAAATTATCAGCGCTTTTGTTTCTGTTAGTATTTCACTTAAGCTGCAGCGGACAGGATGTTACCAGCAGTATAAAAATTGATGGAACCAGAACCTCTATCCCATTTATCCTGCATGACAACAGAATTTTTCTAAAAACAGTAATTGGTAAAAAATCATTTCACTTTATATTGGACACGGGAGGTGGTATTGTACTTGATACGGATGCTGCCGATAGCCTGCAATTGCCCAAAATCAGGCAGGGAGATATTGCGGGCACGGGGGAAAACCCTGTACCACTATACAGAACATTTGTTGATACAATTAGCATAGGAGGTTTGCAAATCATAAATAAGGAGGCAATGGTAATTTCTTTGAAAGAAATAAAAAATGCTCTGCAGTTGGATTTTCTTGATGGTATTGTTGGATACGAGGTCTTTCAGCGGTTTATTACAGAGATTAATTTTGCGGATTCCATAGTGACATTCATTGAAAAAGAAACATTTCATATCCCGGATAGTTATTATGCCATTCCTTTTCGCCTGCTGAATAACAGGATACCTGTGATAAAAGTGAATATTGACGGAACAGATGCAGACTTTATTGTAGATACAGGCGGCCGCAGCAACCTTACATTATTTTCAAAATTTTCGGATGAAAATAATTTTCGGAACCGCTACATACTCAGCGACACCGTAATGACCGGATATGGACTTGGTGGCCCCATTAATGGACAGCAACTGAAAATAAGAAATGTGAAATTGAATGAGGCGCTTACTGTAAATGATGTTACGGCAAGAATACCAACCACCCGCTCCGGTGCTTTTAACCGCACCGATTCTATAAAAGGAAGTGCAGGCAATGGCTTATTAAAGAATTTTAACAGGATTATCTTTGACTATTTTAATAAAAAACTATATATAGAAAGATGATAAATTATTTTGCAAACGCTCTGAACAATTCTTTATAAAATGAAACTCCGGCTTATGAAAGTAAACATTTGCCTTATCATTATTATTTCATTGCTTTCCTGTAATGGGGCAGATAAAACTAATATCCCCAAAAAAGACCTGACAGCTTTAACAGAACTGCATGAAAATTACCGGACTTTCTGGCTGGAAAACGACAGCGCCAAGGTGGTAAATCTTTTTGCGGAAGATGGTGCAATTATCCCCCCAAACAATAAAGCTGGTTTTGTAAAAGGAAAAAAGAAAATAGGCGCCTGGTGGTTTACGACGACTGGAGATACATCCTATCCCATCACATCGTTTACTTACAAAAACGATTCATTAACTGCTTCAGGTAAGTTGGCAACATGGGAAGGTTATTCAGAAGTTGGCTGGAGTACAGTTGTAAAGGATTCAGTTTTGTCATCACACAACTCCGCCTCAAACTTTATTACTATTTGCAAAAAGAAAAATGGTGGTTGGAAAATTTACCGGCAGATCTGGAATGTTCAGCCAAAATAATATTAATCTCCCCGCACCCTCACCCTGATATCCCTGTAATACACTTTACTCTTCGGATCGTGCCCCTGCAGGGCAAAGGTGCCGGATGATAACAGGCGGCCCTTCAGGCCATCAGGCCGTTCCGCATTTTCCGGTTCGGTATAGTCCGCCACCTGCTTGCCGTTTATCTTCACGGTTATTCTTTTCCCTTTTACTTTGATGTGCAGGGTAAACCATTCGTTGTCCTTTACATAAGTTTCTTTGATATCCTGTATGGCCCAGAGGCTGCCGGTGCGCCGCCAGTCGGTATGGCTGTTGTTTACCTGCACTTCGTAGCCCTTCTGCGGCCAGCTGCTTTCCTGGTACTGCGTATGAAAATAAACGCCGGAGTTGGAGCCGGGTGTTGTCATCACTTCCAGCTTCAGTTCAAAATTTTTAAAAGAATGATTGTTCACCGGGCCGTCGTAAAACAGGTGGGCCACATCGCCGTTTACGGCAATCGTTCCGTTTTCAATGGAAAAGCTGGAGGCATTATTGCCCACCTTCCAGCCGCTGAGGGATTGGCCGTCGAACAAAGAAACCCATCCGCCGTTTTTATGAACAGGGGAAAATGAAAAAAGAACGACAACCGTCATAGCAGCAACTAACTTTCGCATGATGAGTGATTTTGTAAAATGAAACTACATTATTTTTTCTTCGTATCCTTTAATGGCGGATTATCCTTCCACCTCCACAAATACAGGCAGGCATAGGTACGGTAGGGGCTCCACCGCTCTGCTATCTGTACAATCCGGGCCAGCATTATTTTCTTCTTCCGGTGTTTCAGATCGTAAAGCCGAACAACTGCCTGCTGCAATCCCAGATCATCAGGAGCAAACACATCTTCCCGGCCCAGGGCAAACATCAGGAGCATCTCGGTGGTCCAGCGGCCCACACCTTTTATCTGTGTCAGGTAGGCTATCACTTCTTCATTATCCATTTTTGCCAGTTTCTTATGATCCATGCCATGTTCCATTTCAAAGCTGGCCACATTCTGCACATAACTTACCTTGGCATTGCTGAGGCCAATGCCCCTGAGCTTTTCAAACGGCGTATCAACAATCTGCTGCGGCGTAGGTTCGCTATCATACAAATTCAGGAATCGCTGCTGAATAATATCCGCCACTTTGGTACTCAGCTGCTGGCTCATGATGGAATAGCAGAGGTAGAGACAAAGGTTTTTTTGCTTCCCCAACTTAAAATGCCCGTGCTGTTTGATCAGCGCCTTCAGTTTCGGGTCTTTGGAAAGATGTTTGACGTAGTGCATAGGTGAGAACCACGATTTTTTGGATTAAAAAGATTATGAGGAAATAAATATAGAGTTTTACTGAATGAAGCGGAAGATAATTGTGACAGGCAATCTCTCGCTCTATCACTATGCGGGAAATGACATCCGGCATTTCCCTTTAATCCTGTAGAATCATGCTAATCCTGGTTCTGTCTATTCAATATTCCAGCTCATTCCCCCATCCTTCTCATCCTTCAGCGTAATGCCTATTTGAGCAAGCTGGTTCCTTATCTTATCAGAAGTGGCAAAGTCTTTTTTACTCTTCGCTTCTTTGCGAATGTCGATCAGCAGTTGCATCACTCCCTGCAATTTTTCGTTGCCTGCTTCGCTAATGCCTTTCAGTCCGAGAATATCTTCCAGCCAGGTTTTGAATGATGATTGAAGTAATTCAAATGTTTCTTTGGATAAAGCGGAAACAGGGATCGTCTTATCCTTCATGCTGTTGATTACCGGCACCAGTTCAAACATATTGGCCAGCACTTTGGCGGTACTAAAGTCGTCATTCATGAACTCCGTAAATTCAGCTACAAGCCGCAAGCTGCGAGCTTCAAGTTCGTCATCCAATGCGTCAGCTTGAGGCTTGTAGCTGATAGCTTGCAGCTTCTCATACGCTTCCCACAAACGCTTCAATCCCTTCTCTGATGCCAGCAACGCCTCATTACTAAAATCAAGTGTACTCCGGTAATGCGTTTGCAAGATGAAAAAACGTATCACCATCGGGTGAAAAGCTTTGGCCAGCAATGGATGGTTGCCGCTGAAAAGTTCTGTCAGCTTTATCACATTGTTATAGCTCTTGCCCATCTTGCGGCCTTCAATTGTTATCATATTATTGTGAATCCAGTAACGCACCGGCGCCACATGATTGCAGATGGTGCTTTGCGCAATCTCACTTTCATGATGCGGAAACAACAAATCCATGCCACCGCCATGAATATCAAACTGTGCACCTAAATATTTTGTGGCCATGGCCGAGCACTCAATATGCCAGCCGGGAAAACCAACTCCCCAGGGGCTTTGCCAGCGCATGATATGTTCTGGCGCTGCATTTTTCCAGAGGGCAAAATCAGCAGTGTCCCTTTTTTCTTCCTGGCCTTCCAGTTCACGGGTTGTTTCTAAAAGGTCATCCATCACCCGGCCACTCAGTTTTCCATAATCATGAGATGCTGCATATTTTTTTACATCAAAATAAACCGAGCCGTTTGCTTCATAGGCATAGCCTGCTTTTATCAGCTCTTGTATCATTCCTATTTGCTCTACAATATGTCCGGTTGCTGTTGGTTCAATGGTCGGCTTTAGCGTATTGAACTGCTCCATTGCCCAATGATAGAGGTTGGTGTATTTCTGCACCAGCTCCATCGGCTCCAGTTTTTCCAGCACTGCCTTCTTTGATATTTTATCTTCTGCTTCTCTTCCTTCTTCTTCAAAATGACCGGCATCTGTAATATTGCGCACATAACGCACCTTATAACCGAGGTGCATCAGATAACGAAAGATAAAATCAAAGCTGATATAGGGTCTCGCATGGCCGAGATGGCTTTCACCGCTTACGGTAGGTCCGCACACATACATGCCCACATGCCCGGGTGTGATCGGATTGAATTCTTCTTTCTGACGACTATATGAATTATATATTTTTAATTGACTCATGTTTTTTGTTTTCAACACCGGGTCACCATATCTGATGTCGGAGCAAAGATGATAAAAAATAGTTTAAGCCGTTAGCTGGGTTAATTTATTAAAATAAACCTTAAAGCCCCAGAGGGGCAACATATTGGTAGAAAAATTTTGTTGCAATGCATTTGAGCCCCATCGGGGCGGCATATTATATATTTCGCCCCGATGGGGCTCTGAAAACAAGATAAATTCTTTCATCCTACCAATATTTCGCCTCTACGAGGCTATTAAAAAATTAACCAAATCAACTTGTAGTTTAGTAAATGGAAAGGGTGCAAAAGCAGGATGCCTGCATAAAGGGGTATCAGCAACAACAGCGGATGATAGAAATTGTCTTCATATTCCGAAGATAGTCATTTATTTCTTCAGTTCCACATCAGCCACCAGCATATAATGGTCCGACAGTTTTTTACTGACACGGCTGAACTGTTTGATCTTAAAATTCCGGTCGGCAAAAATGTAATCAATGCGCAGCGTAGGCGACAGCCCGGTAAAAGTGCGGCCAATGCCAAAGCCTTTTTTCAGAAAAGCATCCTGCATGCTGCCCCGAACGGTATGATAAGTGTAGGAATTGGGAACATCATTCAGGTCGGCACAAAGTATCACCGGGTTAGGACTGTCTTCCAGCACATCGCTTACCATGCGGGCCTGTATGCTGCGGTTGGAGTAGCCCCTTCTCATTTTAGAAATGATATTGCGGGTGTTGGCGCCCAGGCTGTCTTCAATCCCTGCAATCTTATTCAGCCTGTCATAATCTTTCCTGTTGAATTGCAACGATTGTAAATGCGTATTGTAAATACGGACCGTATCATCATTCATTTTAATGCTGATGTGCAATAGTACATCCGGCAATGTAGGACGGGGATAGCGGATGAAGCCGCTGTCAATAATCGGGTAGCGGGAAAAAATGATGGAGCTGTAAAAGAGATTGTCACCATCGGTATCAAAGGAGAAAAAATAATACGGATAACCCAGTTCTTTGATGGGTGTGATGTTGTCGTAAAATTCAGGCACGGTGGATGTGTGAAATTCCTGCAGGCACAGCACATCAGCATTTTGTTTTTTGATCAGTTCAAACATTTTCAATCTTGCCTGGCTGCCGCTGTTATTATTCTGCTTCAGTTCAATGAACCGGGCCACATTCCAGGTGACTACCCGCAGTGTTTTAGGGTCTTTGGTATAATTGAATGTCCCCGGCCGATGAAAAGCAAAGAACAGCATGATGCTTGGAATACTAAACAGGAAGGCAACACCCGAGATTAAGGCCAGTTTGGGTTTCAGCATGATGAGCCATCCCAGCAGGAAAAAAAAATTCAGCAGCAGCAGGAAGGGAAAGGCCAGACCAAGGAATGAAATGAACCACCATTTTTGCGGGTTCAGGTAGGGCACCAGGCACGACAACAGAAAAACAAAAACAACAATGCTGTTGCTGTAAATGAAAAACCGCTTGGTGAAGAGTCGGAACTTGCTGGGCATTACTGCAAATTACTCAAAGGATAGCAAACGGGGATACCAGTCATATAAGTCAAAGAAGTCATAAAGATCATATGAATTACCGCCCGTCTTCCATACTGGCCTTTTTCAGCAATTCTTTTTCTTCTTCAGTAAGTGAATTATACCCCTGATCATGTATCTTGTCCAGAATAGCATCAATTCTTGCTTCTGTCAGGTTCATGGTTTTTTTGTAAGGCGCAGTGGATGATTTATAAAAAAGTTCTTCTTTAATACTCTTTCCTTTTTTCGGTTTATCGGGATTGAAAAGATTATTGACCCAGTCAAAGAAATTATTCATCCAGCCGCTCCAGTCATATCCCATGCGTAAAAAGAAAATAAATAAGAAACCGGTGAAAGCCCCGGCAAGATGGCCGATAAGATTGCCTGTGTCATTAATGGAAGTTGTGGCCAGGTCAGAAACAACATATAATATCGTAAGCACCCAAAGCGGAAGACCTCCTTTTAATAATGGAAAGATGCGATAGCCCGGCGATACCATCGTAGTAACAACAGCCACCGCCATCACTCCTGCCGAAGCTCCTATGGCATTGGCCACCGGCAACTGCGCCTGCAAAGAAGGAAGAAAATTATACGCCAGTGTGAAAGCGATTGCTCCGCCCAAAGCGCCATAAATAAAAACAGGTATGATCTTTTTATTGCCCGTCATATCCTGCAGGATATAGCCAAAACACCAAAGCCAGAGCATGTTGGAAAGAATTTTCCAGAAATTATCATGCACAAACATGTGCGTGATGATGGTCCAGGGCTGGCTGATCATTTTGTCCGCATCAGCCGGCATTACAAACAGTCTGAGTATATCCCTGTAATAAAAACCCAGCGCCAGCTCTTTCGGATATTTGAAATACCAGATGGCTTTCATAAAAGCAAGGCCGACAAAAAAGATGAGACAGATAGCGATAAGGGTTATCAGCGTGTTGCCCGGAGAGCCGAGGGTTATCTTTTGACGGTATTGCTGTTCGGTGTAGGTCAATGTGAAAAGTGAATGGTCAATAGTGAATAATCGTGTCTGTAAATTTCTGCAAATCTGAAACTTTCTCTTTATCTCTTTTAGCCCTTTCTTCCTCTTAGCTTAATATAACGTCTTACGGTTGGTTTTGTTCCATATCAGCACAATAATAAATCCTGTAAGCGCACCGCCGAGGTGTGCGAAGTGGGCGATATTATCGCCTTGTATTTGACTTACACCACCAAAAAGATCAATAGCGGCTAACCCCAGCATGGCCCACTTGGCTTTTACAGGGAAAGGAATAAACATGATGAATAACTCTGTATTTGGAAACAGGTAAGCAAAGGCTGCCATTACACCCATTATAGCGCCAGAAGCTCCGAGAGCGCCGGCCAAGGCTCCTCCATACCTGTCGATACCTGACTGGCTACCCGCCTGTATAGCGTCGAGCAACTGTTCGGAACGGAAGTATTGAAGGGCAAGATGCAAAGCAGCAGCCCCTAGTCCAGATGCCAGATAAAAAATTAAAAATCTTTTTGAACCCCATACGTTCTCCAGCACCCGTCCAAACATCCAAAGGGTGAACATATTAAACAGAATATGATAGAGCATCGGGAACGGGGCGTGGGCGAACATATGAGTGAATACCTGATACGGCTTAAAGCCTGTGAAAGAGTCTGCATGAGCCATCTGCATTACTGCTCCTTTTAATTCATCTGAGATAATTGGTCTCATTGTCAATATTTCTGTAAGCTGATACTGGCCATCAAGCATTGTCTGCGCCGCATAAACAAGCACATTAATAATGACCAGGTTCTTTACTATCGGGGGAAATCTGTCAGGCCGTGTGTATCGAAAATTACTCATTGGGCAAATTTAGGCTAATAGGCTAAGAGGTTAAAAGAGAAAAAGGAGAAAAAGAGTTACATTTTTAGCAAGCCCTTCTTTATTCTCTATATCCTTTCGCAGATATGTTACATAATTTGACGAATCATGAATTATCTCCTTGCCTCTTTCATCTCCTTTATCCTCTTAGCTTCAATTGCGCCACATTTTCTATATGATGTGTGTGCGGGAACATATCCACCGGCTGCATTTTTGTCACCTCATATTTTTCGGCCAATAAGTTCAGGTCACGGGCCTGTGTGGCAGGGTTGCAGCTTACATACACAACCGTTGGCGCTGCAATGTCCAGTATCTTCTGCACCAGTTTGGGATGCATTCCTGCCCTTGGCGGATCGGTGATGATGACATCGGGTCTTCCATGCTCCGTAAAAAAATCATCATTGCAGATATCAATCACATCGCCGGCTATAAATTCGGCGCCCGATAAATTATTAAGCATCGCATTCTCTTTTGCATCAGCAATGGCTGCTTCTATCATTTCCACGCCGATTATTTTTTTTGCCTGCTTGCTTACAAAAATGCCGATGCTGCCGGTGCCGCAATACAGGTCGTACACCACTTCATTGCCGGTCAGCTCTGCAAAGTCTCTTGCAATACTGTATAGTTTTTCTGCCTGTTTTGTATTGGTCTGGAAAAATGACTTAGGCCCTATCTTGAATTGAAAGTCTTCCCCGCCGGGTCCCGTGGACAATCTCTCCACCACATATCCTTTACCCGAATAAGTAATGGGGTTCAGGTCGTGCAGGCTGTCATTCTTTTTGGTATTGACGGTATAAACCAGTGTTGTAATGGCAGGAATAGTTTGCTGTAAATGTTTCAAAAGCCCTTCTGTCTTTTCAAAATTATCTTCTCCCACTATCACATTCACCATCACTTCGCCGGTATTGCAAATGCGCAGCTGCAGATTGCGCAAAAAACCAACATGACGACGGACATCATAAAATGACAATTCATTGGCCGCCGCATATTGCCGGACGGCTTCTCTTATTTGATTGGAAGGTTCAGGCTGCAGGTAGCATTTTTGAATATCCACAATCTTGTCGAAAAGGCCTTTGGCATGAAAGCCAACGGCCGCAGATCCGCCCCCCCCAGCCCCCCTAAATCTCCCGCCAGGGGGGACTTCCAAAGACTCCGTTATTGGAAAGTCCTCTTTTCTTTTTTGAAACTCAGATTCAGGAATATATTTATAGATTCCGAAAGTATATTCCAGCTTATTTCTGTAAAACTGGTTGTCGGCTGCGCCTATGATGGGTGAAAATTCAGGCAAAGGAATTTTTGCGATTCGCTGCACGGCATCCTTTACCTGCTGCTGTTTAAATTTCAATTGCTCTTCATATGCCACCATCTGCCACTGGCAACCGCCGCAATCGCCAAAATGAGAGCAGAACGGGATGACCCTTTTGACAGACAGTTCATGAAATGTCAGCGGATAGCCTTCGGCCCAGTCCTTTTTATTTTTATACAGGAAAACATCCACCACATCCCCCGGAACCGTTCTTTCCACAAACACCACTTTGCCCTGCCAGCGGCCCAGGCTACGGCCTTCCGATGCATAATCCTCCACCAGCATTTTTTCCAGTATGGTCTGCTTTTTTCTCTTTCTGGCCATGCGGCAAATATACCCCTAACCCCTAAAGGGGAACAAAAACAACGTATTATGAAGCAACGAATCCTGATAAGGAACCCTCTTATCTGACAATATTATTATCCCCTTTCAGGGGCTGACTGTTTTTAAATATCTTTACCGGTTACCTGCCTGACATAGCAGGATTCTGACTTATGAAACGAATTTTATTATTACTGACGGGCTTTATATGCTATTCAGCAGCTATTGCACAAACAGGTTATGAGATCAAAGTAACCTTTAAGCCATATAAAAAACAGTACATCTACCTGGGCCATTATTTTGGCAAGTCCTACCCCATTATCGATTCAGCCATGCTGAATGATAAAAGCGAAGCAGTATTCAAAGGCAATAAAAAACTGCAGGGCGGTATTTACCTGATCGGCTATCCGGGCAAATCCGGTTTTTTTGAAATACTGGTGGACAAACAGCAGCGGTTTTCTGTGCTGGCCGACACGGCAACTATAAAAACAGGGGCTAAATTCCTCAACTCTCCCGACAATGTTTTATTCAGCAGCTACCAGCAGCATATGGTTGTAAAAGGAAAAGAAATTGCTGCCACGCAGGATCTGCTGAAGAAAGCTGCCAACAAAAATGATTCAACCGCATTGACCAACAAACTGATAAAGCTGGATAAAGAAGTAACCGGTTACCGGGAAAGTATTATCAAAAAAGACCCGAAGAACATCCTGAGCACCTTGCTCACCGCCATGCGGGAACCGATACTGACCGGCAGGCTGAAGGAACCAAAAAATAAGATTGATTCTACTGATTCATATAATTATTACAAAAGCCACTACTGGGACGGGGTCAATTTTTGGGATGGCAGGATGGCCTACACCACTATCATTGAAGAAAAAATTGACAAATACTTTGAACAGCTTGTTATACCACAGCAGGATTCTGTGATTAAAGAACTGGACCGGATGCTGGGGCCGGCCAGCATCAGTGAAGAAATGACCCGCTTCCTGCTGGTAAAATTTGTAAACAGGTACCTGAATCAGAAATACATGTGGGAGGATGCGGTCTTTGTTCATTTGTATGAAAAATATTTTTCGCAAAAGACATATCCCTGGCTTACGGACAAGGGGATGAAAACCATTACCGACAGGGCATACAGTTTAATGGCCAATATCATGGGCAATCCTGCTGCTGATATTGAACTACCGGACTCATCCGGCGTAGTCAAATCATTATACCAGTTGGACGCCAGTTTTACCATTGTTGTTTTCTGGGATCCCACCTGCGGTCATTGCAAAGAAGTGTTGCCGAAAGTGGATTCGTTTTACCTGGCCAAATGGAAAGCGGCCGGTATGAAGGTGTTTGCAATAGCCAAAGAAACAGACGGCACTAAAAAAGACTGGACCAATTTTATCAACGAGCAACATCTGAAGGAGTGGACACATGTTTATTATTCCAAAGCAGATGACAAGGCTCGTACCGAATCGGGCATACCCGGATACTCCCAGCTATACGATGTGCTCACCTTCCCTACATTATATTTGCTGGACAAAGACAAACGAATCATCGCCAAGAAGCTGACCTACCAGCAGATTGATGAAATATGGAAGCTGAAAACCAAAAATCAATAGTCCGTTACGGTCAGCCGAACAGATAAATAAAGAATATGAAGAAATTTTTTACGCTGATTGCCGGTATTTTCTTTTTTGCCGGCATCGCATCATCACAAACTCTTTTTACTTACGGCAGCTACTCGGTGGATGCAAAAGATTTTCTGCGGGCTTTCAATAAAAACAATGCTGCCCCTGCCAGCGAAAGGGCAAAAGCCATCAACGAGTACCTTGAACTGTACATCAAGTCCCGCCTGAAGATACAAGAGGCTTTTGACAGGAAATACGACACTCTCCCCTACATAAAGAATGAAGTGGGTAATCTTCGTACACAGATAGCTGAAAGCTATATGACGGACCCGGCCATGCAGGAGCGGATGGTGAATGAAGCTTTTCAGCGCAGCCAGAAAGATATTCATGTAGCACATATTTTTATTTCATTCCGGAACGCATCCGGAATGATGGACAGCATCGCTGCGGCTAACAAGAAAGACGAGATCGGGCAGCGATTGAAAAAAGGAGATGATTTCTTGCTGGTAGCACAGCAGGCATCGGATGATGCTGCCGCAAAAAATAATAAAGGCGACCTCGGTTACATTACTGTATTTACCCTGCCCTATGAATTTGAAAATGTGATCTACAGCACTCCTGTTGGTAAATATTCCACAGCTGTTCGTTCAAAGATCGGCTGGCATATTTTCAAAAACCTGGGTGAAAGGAAAGCCGTTGGCAAGATAAAAGCGCAGCAGATATTGCTGGCCATCCCTCCCAATGCAGACGATGTGGTAAAAAAACAAATTGCCCCCCGTGCGGATTCATTGTATAAAAGAATAATGGCTGGTGATAATTTCAACCACCTGGCTGCCGCATTCAGCAATGACTACGTAAGCGGAAATGCGGGTGGCCTGATGCCGGATATTTCCGTAGGGCAATATGATCCTGCTTTTGAATCGATGCTCTGGTCGCTGGCAAAAGATAACGCCGTAAGCAAACCCTTTCAAACCACACATGGCTGGCATATTGTAAAACGGCTTTCTTTAAAGCCCGTTATTGCTGATGCCAATGACAAGGTCAACCGCCAGGATTTGTTACAACGGATAATGGGCGACAGTCGCTGGCAAGGCTCCCGTGATTTTATTTATAACCAGGTCAATTCAAAAGCGGGTTTTAAAAGACACCCCTACAATGATGAAGCCGTATGGAATATGACAGACAGTGTGCTTGAGCAGAAACCCATGCTGCCAATCGGCCGTACCATTATTGCCACTACACCTATGTTTTCCATCGGCGATTCTGTTTACAATGCCACGCATTGGGTAAATTATGCCAACACCTACCGCTTCAAACAGGATGGCAGCGGCGCCAAACCACATAACCAGGTAAGGGATGAATGGGAGCGGTTTTCTATTGTAAATTATTTTAAAGACCACCTGGAATATTTTAATGATGAGTTTCGCTACCAGATGGGTGAGTTTCGGGATGGTAACCTGTTTTTTGAGATCATGCAGCAGGAAGTATGGAACAAAGCACAGACAGACAGCGCTGCCCTGCTGGCCTTGTATGAAAAAAATAAAGCCACTTATCTCTGGAAACAAAGCGCCGATGCCGTAATTTTTTTCTGCTCGGATAAAACGATTGCCAAAACAGTGTACGAACAGGTAAAAAAGAAACCGGCCGACCCGATCGCTATCGGGTGGAAAAAAATTGCGGAACAATACACGGAAAAAATAATCGCCGATTCATCCCGCTTTGAGTGGGAGCAAATACCTTCTCTCGGCAAAACAGTTCCCAAAGCGGGAATGATTACTGCCCCGGAGCTAAACAAAACAGACAACACCGCCTCCTTTGCCTTTATCATCAATGTCTATACAAAACCGCTTCAAAGAACTTTTAATGAAGCAAGGGGCCTGGTGATATCCGATTATCAGACCATATTGGAGCAAAAGTTTGATGAAATGCTGAAAAAGAAATACCCGGTAGTGGTTGATCAGAAAGTGCTGGCGGAGATTTCTAAATAAAGCTAAGAGGTTAAAGGAGAGAAAGAGCTAAGGAGAATACCCGATACCAACTCTTTTTCTCCTTTTCCCTTTTAAACTCTTAGCTTATAACTCCCTCACCACATTCGCCACCACATGCGGTTTGCCTAATGTATAATAGTGCAGTACAGGTACACCGGCTTTTTTTAACTCCTTTGATTGAGCGAGCAACCACTCTGTGCCCACTTTCTCTACATCCTCATCTGTTTTGCATTTTAGTATCTCTGCTGAAAGATCGGATGGTATGTCAACATAAAATGTGCGGGGTATAATGCTCAATTGCTTTTTAGAAGTGATTGGCTTAAGTCCCGGGATTACAGGCACGGTGATGCCAATCTCCCGGCAGGCTTTTTCAAATGCAAAGAATTTTTTATTGTCGAAGAACATTTGGGTAACGATATACTCTGCCCCTGCATCCACTTTCTTTTTCAGGTTCAAAAGATCGGTCTGCATATTCGGCGCTTCAAAATGTTTTTCGGGATATCCTGCCACACCGGCACAAAAAGTAGTGCTGCTGGTTCCTTTCAGTTCTTCTTCCAGGTAAACACCATTGTTAAGGTTTATTACCTGCTTCAGCAGGTCGAGGGCATATTTATGTCCGCCCGGTTCGGGCATAAATGAAGTTTCATTCTTGGCTGCGTCGCCCCGCAGCACCAGCACATTGTCGATACCGAGATAACTTAAAGTGAGCAAAGCATCTTCCGTATCCTGCACAGAAAATCCGCCGCAGATAAGATGGGGAACCGTATCCACATTGTACTTGTTCATGATGGAAGCGCAGATGGCTTCTGTGCCCGGTCGCTTGCGTATCACCACTTTTTCAAAACTGTCGTCCGGCTTCTTTTTAAAAATATGTTCACTGCGGTGATAGGTAACATTGATGTACGCCGGCTTCAGCTCCATCAATGGGTCCAGATGATTGTAAATAGCGCTGATACCTTTTCCTTTCAGGGGTGGCAATATCTCAAAGGAGATCAGGGTACCCTTGGCCTGGTTGATGTGGTCAATAACCTTCATAAGTGTGCAAAGCTAACAATGCAGGGGCATTAGTCAAAACAGCGTTAAATGAATAAGGAAACGTCTGCATTGGCTTGCATAGCTTATTTTTGCCCACCATGTCAGTCACCATCGAAACGAGAGGCCTTGTAAAAAAATATGGCAGCCGCACGGTTGTCAATCATGTTTCTTTTGAAGTGAAGCAGGGAGAGATTGTCGGCCTGCTGGGACCCAATGGCGCCGGCAAGACCACTTCTTTTTACCAGATGGTGGGCCTGGTAAGGCCCGATGAAGGAAAGGTTTTTTTGAACAATGAAGACATCACCAATATGCCCATGTATAAACGGGCAAAGATGGGCATTGGCTATTTGCCGCAAGAAGCCTCCGTATTCCGCAAACTGAGTGTGGAAGATAATATTGCTGCCATTTTGGAAATGAGCGGTAAATCAAAACAGGAGCAGAAGGATAAGCTGGAATCGCTGATCAGGGAATTTCGACTGGAGCATGTACGCAAAAATAATGGTGATGTACTGAGTGGTGGCGAAAGAAGAAGAACAGAAATAGCAAGGGCATTATCTGTTGATCCCAAATTCATTTTACTGGATGAACCCTTTGCCGGTATCGACCCCATTGCTGTGGAAGATATACAGGCCATTGTGGCAAAAATGAAGTACAAGAATATTGGTGTTCTTATTACCGATCATAACGTAACCGAAACCCTTTCCATCTGCGACAGGGCCTACCTGCTCATAGAAGGAAAGATATTTAAACATGGTACGGCAGAAGAACTGGCGGCAGATGATGATGTACGCCGGTTATATTTAGGCAGAAACTTTGAGCTCAAGCGGAAGGACTATCTTCACGAAGAAGCCATTAAAGCAGGAGAAGCTTCGCAGCAATAAATTTTTACCTGTTCCTTAATTTTTCTATTTTTCCTTGTGCAATAATGAAACTGCTCAGCCCCGCCATATCATCTCTTGCCCGTATGCGGCTCTGGCGCATCGAAGCATGGAAAAACAACCCCTTTGATGCACAACGGGAAGTATTGCAGGACCTCGTAACCTCGGCTCAATACACCGAGTTCGGCAGGAAGCATAATTTTTCCAACCTCTTCAATGTCCGTGATTTCAAATCCGCTGTCCCCATTCACGAGTACAACGACCTGAAGCCTTATATTGAACGCACAATGCAGGGTGAACAGAATATCGTATGGAACACTCCTATTTACTGGTTTGCCAAAAGCAGCGGCACCACCAGCGATAAAAGCAAATTCATCCCCGTAAGTGATGAGAGTTTGCAAGATGGCCATTATAAAGCATCCAAAGATGTGCTGTCGCTTTACTATCAATATAATCCGGATTCAGAATTGTTAACCGGCAAAGGGCTTGTGATTGGTGGCAGCCACAATATCAATCCCGTAAACAACGAAGCCCGGTATGGTGACCTGAGTGCTGTGCTTATGCAAAATTCCCCTTTCTGGGCCCATTGGCTCCGCACACCCGACCTGAACATTGCCCTGATGGATGAATGGGAAAGCAAGATTGAAAAACTTGCCAGTACCACTATCAAAGAAAATGTAACCTCTGTTTCCGGTGTGCCCACCTGGACACTGGTTTTATTCAAACGGATACTGGAACTCACCGGCAAAAAAACAATGAGTGAGGTGTGGCCATCGCTGGAACTTTTTATGCATGGTGGCGTTTCATTTACACCTTACAAAGAACATTTTCAAAAACTGATTGGCAAAGACATTAACTACCTGGAGATGTATAATGCCAGCGAAGGATTTTTTGCTGCACAGGATATTCCGGGCGAAGATGGCATGCTGCTTTTTACGGATCATGGTATCTTCTTTGAGTTTATGCCGGTAAGTGAGTATGGGAAAAAAGATCCGCAGACCATCGGCCTGCAGGATGTGGAATTGGGAAAGAACTATGCGCCCATTATCAGCAGCAATGGAGGATTGTGGAGGTATTTATTGGGAGATACCATTCAGTTCACTTCTTTAGCGCCTTTCCGTATCAAAGTGTCCGGCAGGCTGAAACACTATATGAATGCATTTGGGGAAGAAGTGATTGTGGACAATACCGATAAAGCAATAGCTGTTGCATCAGAAAAAACAGGGGCCGTGGTGAATGATTATACCGCTGCACCAGTTTATTTTTCCGAAGCTTCCAACGGGGCGCATGAATGGCTGATCGAGTTTGAAAAAGAACCAACCAATATTGAAGTATTTACAAAAGAACTGGATGCTGCTTTGAAAAACGTCAACAGCGATTATGAAGCCAAGCGGTATAAGGATATTGCCCTGCGGATGCCACTTGTCCATTCAGTAAACAAAGGAGTATTCAAGGAATGGCTGCGTAGCAAAGGAAAACTGGGAGGACAGCATAAAGTGCCGCGGCTGAGTAATGAAAGAAAGTTTTTGGAAGAGATTCTGCAGGTGAATAAAACTACATTTGTCAATAAATAATAAACAGATGAAACTGCTTGAAGGAAAAACCGCCATAGTAACCGGAGCCGCCCGCGGTATCGGCGAAGGCATTGCATTAAAGTTTGCGCAGCACGGCGCTAACGTTGCCTTTACCTATGTAAGCGACAGCAGCGCTGAAAAAGCAGCTGCATTAGAGACTAAGTTGACAGCATTAGGTATAAAAGCCAAAGCGTATAAAAGCAATGCCGGTGATTTTGCACAATGTGAAGCTTTTGTAAATGATGTGCTGAAAGAATTTGGCACGGTAGATGTCTGTGTGAACAACGCCGGCATCTCTAAAGACAATTTATTGCTGCGTATGACTCCGGAGCAATGGGATGATGTAATCAAGATAAACCTGAACAGTGTTTTCTATATGACCAAACAGGTCATCCGCCCCATGATGAAGGCTAAATCCGGTTCTATCATCAATATGAGTTCCATCATTGGCGAAATCGGCAATGCAGGCCAGGCAAGTTATGCTGCCAGCAAAGCGGGTATTATTGGTTTTACAAAAAGTGTAGCCAAAGAACTCGGCAGCCGCAATATCCGTTGTAATGCCATCGCCCCCGGTTTTGTGGAAACAGATATGACCAGCTATTTAAAAGAAGGGGAAGCAGCTGATAAATACAGGGCCGGTATTCCGCTGGGAAAATTTGCTTCGGCAGAAGATATCGCCAATGCAGCTTTGTTTCTTGCATCAGATATGGGAAGCTATATCACCGGGCAAACGATTAGTGTTTGTGGAGGGTTAAATATTTAAGCTAAGAGGTTAAAGGAGTAAAAAGAGAGAAGGAGATGGAGTTTAAAAGGCCAATACCGATTAATGAACTAACCGAGATCGTTATTGGGCTTTGCATTAAAATACATTCACGGGTTGGGCCAGGTTGTTTTGAACGGGTGTATGAAGAAATACTTTATTATGAGTTAACCAAACTGGGCTTGCAGGTAAAAAGACAATTGCTGCTTCCTATAGACTACGATGAGCTTCACATCAAAGATGCCTATAAAATTGATTTACTGATTGAAGATAAATTGGTGGTCGAATTAAAGTCAAAGCACCCACTTCCTCCCGTTGACTTTAACCAGATTCATACACATTTATCCCTTACCAATCTTAAACATGGTCTGTTGATAAATTTCAAGGTGTCTCTTATGAAAGAGGGCATTCACAGAGTGTTTAACAACTTCGGCAGGGAAGAGTTGACGTAGTCAACTCCTTCTTTTTCTCCTTCTCTCATTTAACCTCTTAGTTTAATTCCTCTTTTCTGTATATAAGCATGCCACAATATCATACTGGCAATAGTCCGGTATGGCCGCCACGGTTCTGCTATTTTCAGCATTTTTTCCCTGCTTACATCTTTCGGCAATCGCTTTACTTCTTTCAGGCTATTCACCAAAGCAATATCTCCCAACGGAAACAGGTCGGTTCGTTGCAACGAGTGCATCAGGTACACATCCACCGTCCAGTCGCCGATGCCCTTTATCTTTTTTAACTGATGACGCACTTCGTCTTCATGGGCATCATTTAATCTTTTCAAAATGAGTCGCTTTTTTTGAACAGCCATCGCCAATTCTCTTGCATAAACTATTTTTTGTCGGCTGAAATAACAGGTCCTTAATTCAGCATCTGACAAGGCAAGAATTTTTGAAGGCGTTACAAAACCGATCCTTTCTTTCAGTTTTTTAAATGCAGCATACGCAGAAGCCAGCGAAACCTGTTGCTCCAATATGAAAAGTATCAGTGATTGAAAACTGGCTGGTCTTGTCCACATGGGCGGATAGCCATGCTGATTAATGATACCGGCAAGGTCGGCATCCATTTTTGCGAGCCAATCGCAGTGTTTATAAAAATTTCCAGTATTAAACGTAAGATGAACTGACGACATCGGGATTATTATTTAACTTTCAGTAACCATTAAACATTCCTGCAATGAGAAAATTATTGCTCCCTTTATTGTTCTTCCTGGCTGCCTGCGGCAGTAAACAAGACGATAAAAAGGGTGAAAAGAATGAAAATACTGATTATCTGGTCACTTTAGAAGGGATTGGCGCAATAAAGACCAGTATGACACAGGAAGAACTGGAGAAACTCTTGCAGCAAAAAGTGCCGCTTACGAATCCAACAGATACGATAAGTGGTTCATGGCAGGATGCTGCACTTATTAAATACAAAGACGCTGAATTAAACATGGAGTTTACACGAACTTATGCCTATACGAAGGAAGACAGTTTTCACATGCGGATTACCCGGATAACAACCAACAGCCCGCTGTGCAAAACAGCCAGTGGCATTGGTATTGGCTCCGGCAAGCAACAGGTCGTTGATGCTTTTGACAATTATCTGCTCTTCCTGGATCGGGGTTACGACAATGATACTACTACAGTTCGCAGCAAGACGCTTTATACGATAAAAGTAAGGGAGAGCCGGGAAGGGCCTCAAATCATTTTTTATTTAAAGAGCAATAAGGTTTACTCCATTGAGGTTGGTTCTTTTTATGACGATTCTGAGTGAGCAGACTGGCTTATAAGTATAATTTGCGGTTTATCTTAATTAATTATGATGATCTGCTATGGCATTAAAAATATTTGATACCTTCATCACCAACCTTTAACCAACAATTGTTTTATGAAAAATTTACTGCTTGCTTTTTTCGCCGCTGTTGTTTTGTTTAGCTGTAATCAGAAAGACAAACAAAAATCTTCCAAAAAGTCTGACAAAAAAATTGAAACCACTCCTTACACCATCAGCAAAGATGGTATTGGCGAATTAAAAATCGGAATGACCCAGGTGGAACTGGAAAAGCTTTTGAACCAAAAACTGGCTATGAAACATGCCGCCGATATGGAGGCATGGGGCGATACCGTTATGGTTAAATACAAGGAGATAGACATATCCCTTTATTTTGAGCGGCAGTATAATGAAGATCCGGATATTAAAATCATGCAGCTTTCTGCCATTGAAACCAGCAGCCCGCTTTGTAAAGATGCAAATGGTCTTGGCATTGGCGATGAAAGAACTGCCATTCTTTCTGCTTTTGAAGACAACCCGATAAATATGGGTCCGGAATATGAGCAGGTAAATGACAGTACCTGGGCACCCAGCAAAACAAAATATAGTATCAATGTGAAGGACGATAAAT
Source organism: uncultured Chitinophaga sp. (assembly GCA_964358155.1). Taxonomy (GTDB): domain Bacteria; phylum Bacteroidota; class Bacteroidia; order Chitinophagales; family Chitinophagaceae; genus JJ008. The sequence goes on along the minus strand of CAYHPA010000008.1, from coordinate 10,541 downwards.
GGGACAGGGAGCTGATTTTTCACCTGGTGAACAAAAAAGTTGCTTCACTACAGGCTTCTATTATTATGGGAGAATAAGGATTCTTATTTCGCTTTAAACTTTGCGATGGCATTCCTTGTAAACTCGCTTAATACAAGTCGTCCGCTGATGGCTGCCCTTTCCAGCAGCAGTTTATCCCAATGTTCCGTTCCTTTCCAGAATATTTTTTTCATTTCAGCCATAGCTTCCGGCGATGAGTGGGATAAATGATGCGCAAGTCGTTGTACAGCTTCATCCATATTGCCAATATTCTCATGCACTTCGGCAAACAATCCTTTTCGCTTGGCCCATTCTGCATTTCTCCAGTTTGATGCATCAATCGCTAATGCACTGAAGGCTGCCGTACCGATCTTTCTTTCTACAGCCGGGCCCACTACAAAAGGACCGATACCTACTGCGAGTTCACTGAGTTTTACTTCAGCCGCTTCCACAGCAATGGCGTAATCCACTGCAGCAGCAAGTCCCACACCGCCGCCGACACATTTACCATGAATACGGCCAATGATGAATTTTGGGCAGGTGCGCATGGCATTGATGACATGGGCAAAGCCGCTGAAAAATTCCAACCCTTCCTGTTCATTTTGTATAGCTACTAATTCATCAAAAGATGCGCCGGCGCAAAAAGCCTTTTCTCCGGCAGAACGAAGAATGATCACTGTTACATTTGGATCTTCCCCTGCATGGGTGATGGCAGCCGCCAGGTCGTACAAAACCTTGGCCGGCAAAGAATTGCTTTGCGGGTGAAAAAATTCAATACTTGCCACCCCTTTGTGCAGTTCTGTTTTTACATATTCCGGTGACATATCATAACTCATACAACTGTTTTAAAAGCCTAAAGTTATCAATAATAAACACACGTCCCTTTTGCCGGCGTAAAACAGTAAATTAGCAGTATGAAAAAGCCTTTCACTCTTTTTGCAATAATATGCTTTTTCGGAAATGCAATATCAGCCCAGCACTGCCCATTCGATGGCTCGGCCATGATCGTAATAAAGGTTTCTGACAAAAACGGAAAACCCATTACAGATTTAAAGTCCGGCATTGTTCTGTATGAAATTGATAACTCCCGTGCCGATTCCTGCACTTATGCCCAGGGGAGACTTTCTGTTCTATTCAGAGAGCCCAAAGAATCGCTGATTGAAAAATACAACAACACCTGGAAATCATGGGCAACCCGCTATTCCGGTGATTGCTCCTTCATGGAGCCGGGTCATTATGCCGTCGTATTAAACCAGGCGCAGGCCCATTGTATGCTAAAAAATGAAACCTGGTTTACTTATGTTGAACGGAGTTTTGAAATCCGCCTGCAAAAAGCTGATAGCATGAAAACCCTCGTAAGCGTTTCCCGGGAAAATATTTATAGTCTTTGTACCAGTGCGGGTAAATGGTCAAGAATTGCTGCTCTTGAAATAAGGCTTGGTGATTAATTTTTAGGACAATGAATTACTTACGGATGAAAGAATTCTATAGACATAATACACTTGTGCAGTTTCGTCTTACATATTCACCAGACATAAAAACACTTTTCCATATCTACATGCTTTGGAATAACAGCAGAAATTTTCTTTGTTATCAACTTGTCACCCAACGGGCATTGGCAGTGTAAGAACCTTTCGTAATACCCGAGAGACTTGTTGAGATACTAAATGCCAGGCTGCGGTTAAAAGTTTCGCCGATTGCCGGTGGCGCATCCAGTACCAAGGTGTCGGTGACAGCCAGGCTAAAATCATCTATTAAAACAGGAATTATATAGTGTCCGAAAATATTGAAGGCTCCTGAAACGAATAAAATAATAATAGCAGCGAGGGCACCGCCGGGCACAAAAAACAATCCTATTGAAACGGCCATCAATGTCACCCCAATCAATCCAAAAGCGACTGCAAGTTTTTCTCCCAGTTCTCTATTGTGGATTAGGTCCGCTTCCACCAGGAATAAACCAGCAACAAATGCTGCAGGAAATACTACCCCGGTTGAACCGCCATCAATTGAAAAAGTAAACAGGGTAGCATTGCCGGCCAGGCTGACCGTTTCTCCCTTTTTAAATTTGCCGACAAAAAACGGAGCTTTATCACTCGCCGCTCCAAAATTATCAGTAGCAAAAGCGCCCAAGCTTATTTCATCTTTTTTCAGATCATTTGTTTTTACGCAGGTAAGGTTATCGACAATGAATTGAAGGGTGGTTGCATCAACAGACGCCTGTTGCGGTTTGGGCTTGCCACCGACTATTTTTCCCGGCAGTTTTGTTTTTACGGGAGAATATTTTGAAACGATCGTCTTCGTTTCTTCATCGGTCAATTTCATTCCAGCATCCACAGGCAATGCTTTTACCTGATCAGCAATAGCCTTATTGTTACGAAGGTTTACCGCATGGAGATCGCCATATTTTTGCTTTCGCTGTGCATCGCTGGCATTTATTGAAGCTTTGAATTTATCTGCAAATTTTTCCCGTTTCCTTTTCGGCAAAACCATTGCCACATCATACAAAGCTCTTTCCAGGCTTTTCATGTTGGCAGCCGGTAAGGGGAAAGCTTGCGGATTAAGAAGGTGGCCCGCTGCTTTTTCTGCAGCAAGCATAACTGTATCATTAAATCTTTTTTGCAGGAATTGCAATTTGGGGTTGTTAGCTGTGGCTTTGGCTGGCATAAAAGAAATTTAGAAAAATAAATATAGCCCTATTAACAACTACTGCCAATACCCGCTTAGTAGTAAAATCTTACAAATCCTGCTTATTTTGTATTTTTTATTGCCGCCATCGTCAGTATCGTAGCCACACCTGTCACTTCGTTGGTTTCATCTATCATTTCCACCAGCCACTTTACTATTCCTTTATCAATATCATCGCCTCTTTTAAAGTCTTCCGGTTTTTCAACAACCCGTTTATCATTTGGCAATTTCTCCTTGCAGGTAAAGCGGATATGAATTTCGGCGCCGGGATAAACCGGTTTGGTAAAACGTAATTCGTCTATTCCATAGTTCAGCAAAACAGGATTCTTTTCATAACTATCCACAAACAATCCGGCTGCAAGACTCATAATAAAATAACCATGCGCCACCTGCCGCTCAAACATTGTTCCGGTAAAATCCGTTGTTTTTATATGGGCATAAAAATGGTCACCACTTAAATCTGCAAACCTGTCTATGTCCTCAGATGTAATAATTCTTTTGTCCGTGATGATTTGGTCGCCAATCTGCAATTCTTCAAAATATTTTTTAAAAGGATGTTTGCCGGAATCTTTCCCTTTGGCATTTTGCTGATAAACATTGGTGATGGCAGTGATGGTTGTCGGCGAACCCTGCAAGGCTGTTCTCTGTAAATAATGTTTTACGCCGCGGATGCCACCCATTTCTTCTCCTCCGCCGGCACGGCCGGGGCCACCATGCACCAATAATGGCAATGGAGAGCCGTGGCCAGTATTCTCTTTGGCACATTCATTATTCAAGACCAGTATCCTTCCGTGATGAGAAGCAACACCCAGCACATATTGTTTGGCAATCGCATAGTCAGCAGAAACAATGCTGGTAACAAGGCTTCCTTTTCCCAGCTTGCTTAATGCAATGGCTTCATCCGTTGTCTTATATGGCATGATGGTGCTCACCGGGCCAAAAGCTTCCACTTCATGTACCTCTTTTGCAGCAAAAGGTTGATCGTTCATCAATAATACCGGCGACATGAATGCGCCTTTCTTTGCATCAGCATCTATTACTTCCACACTGTCTAGGCTTCCATAAATAATCTGCGAACTGGCAAGAAGTTTCTGAATCTGATTTCTTACCTCCGATCGCTGATTTTCCCCTGCCAGGCTTCCCATTCTTACTTTTTCATTCAGTGGATTTCCAATTGTTGTTTGGGAAAGCGAAGTTGCAATGGCTTTCCACATTTCTTCCATCCTGTTTTCCGGAACAAAGATTCTTCTGACACCGGTGCAACGCTGCCCGGCCTTCAATGTCATTTCTTTTCGCACTTCTTTTACAAAAATTTCCCACTCGGGTTTATCCGGAGTCACATCTTCACCAAGTACAATACAATTCAAACTGTCAGCTTCCATATTAAACGGAACATTGTTCGCAAGAATATTCGGGTTTTGTTTCAGCATCAGTCCTGTTGATGCACTGCCGGTAAACGTCACCACATCCTGAGAGGTTACATGATCTAACAGGTCGCCTGCAGAACCACAGATTAGTTGCAACGAACCTTCGGGTAATATCTTGGAAGCAATTATTTCTTTTACAACCGCTTCGGTTAAATAAGAAGTAACGGTGGCCGGTTTCACAATACAGGGCATCCCTGCGAGAAGGTTTACGGCTATTTTTTCCAGCATGCCCCACACGGGAAAGTTGAATGCATTAATATGAATAGCTACTCCTTCTTTGGGAACCAGGATATGTGTTCCCATGAATGTATTGTTCTTGCCCAGGTTATGGCTTTCCCCATCAATACAAAAAATTTCGTCGGGAAATTTTCTTCTCAGTGATGCGTTGGCAAAAAGATTGCCGATACCTCCTTCAATATCCACCCAGCTATCAGCTTTAGTGGCGCCGGTCTGGTAACTTATCTTATAAAAAGTAGCAAGATGTTTTCTTAAATGCAGCGCCAGTGCCTTCAGCATATTACCCCGCTGGTGAAAGGTCATTTTACGCAAAGCGGGGTTGCCGGTCGTTCTTGCATAGTCAGCAATGCTTTTAAAATCCAATCCTTTTGTGCTGGCTGCAACCAGCGGTTCACCCGTTACGGCATTAAAAAGTGTTTGTCCCTCCCCGTCACCCGTCACCCATTTTCCGTTTATATAGTTTTCAAGCTTTGTCATACAGCATCGTCAGTTATGGAAGCGAAATTACCTGAAATCCAGATAGCTATCGGGATAAAATACCAGCAGGAATGATTTTGCTCATGTTCATATCCGGTACGGGGCTTATCTTTGCCCACTAAAAATTTTTATATGAAGAAAATATTTTCACTGCTGGTCGTTATGTCAGCTGTATTGTTTTTTAATCCCGCACAGGCGCAGCAAAAAGCCAAATGGGCTGAGATGGAAACCTTTCATGAAGTGATGAGCAAGACCTTCCACCCGGCTGAAGAAGGTAAACTGGACCCCATCCGCAAGCGCAGCCAGGAAATGGTAGATAAGGCCATTGCATGGCAAAATTCTACTGCACCCGAAGGCTATAACCAGGATGCTGTAAAGAAAACATTGAAAAAACTGGTAAAAGGCGCCAAAGAAATCAACAAGATGGTGCAAAAGAATGCCGCAGATGATGAGTTAAAAAAAGAATTAACCGAACTCCATGATATCTTTCATGAAATAATGGAGAAATGCGAAAATGAGGATCATCATTAATCAAATTTATGAAACAGCTTTTTTTGGCATCACTCGCCACAGCAGTCTTTTTTTTCACAGCCTGTAAAAATGCAGATAAGAAAGGCGAGGACAAAGGTTCGGGAAAAAGCTTAGAAGAAACTGCCGACAGTTTATACCAGCAGGTAATTGACATTCACAATGAAGGCATGTCAGGCTGGATGAAAATTGAGAAAAAGCAGGAAATGATCAAGCAGCTGCTGGACTCCGTAGAAGCGTTGCCTGCAAAAATGAAAGCAGGGGCAGCCCCTTTCAAAGAAAAACTGAGTGAAGCAGCCAACCATCTTACAACAGCTTATGATGAAATGGACAAATGGATGCCTACGCTGAACCTTGATTCGGCAAAAGATGATCTTGAACAAAGGATCAAATATTTTACCGGAGAGAAGCTAAAGGCAGAAAGCATTAACCAGGCCATTTTCAACAGCCTGCAAAAAGCAGATTCCCTGCTGAAAGCAAAGCTTTAGTAAGTGGCCGGCTCCACCCCAAATTGCCGGAGATGATGCAGGGCATGTTTGTACAAAAGCTGAACATTCTGCTCAAAGTTGAGGTCGCCGAAAAAAGGATTGCGGGTTATCAGTTCCGGATTGGTTTCAAATGCTTCAAAAAAATAGATGAGTTCCTGTTGCAGGGCGCCAATGGCGCCCTGCACTGTTTTGTACCGGAGCGGCGGAGGCTCTTCTCCCATCAGTGGGTTTTTGGTGTTTTCTTTAAACGGCTTGTCACTCATCATAAACTCCCGCATTCGTTGCAGGTTTTCCGGAGGGGTCATTATCGTATCCATTTTTAGCCTGCCATTGGCATTGCGAACAGCATCACCTGCATAGTGCTCAATCATCTGCTGCACATTCATCCTGCCCCAGCGGGCTGGCGTGGCCGGATCCAGCCTTTGCAGACAGGCAACCAGTTTGGTGCGGAGAAAATTCTCCTTTTCAATACTCATACGGCAAATAAATTCAACAGCAATTTTAGAAAAAACAATAATGCCCGCAGCGACAGTCCCTGTCCACTATTTCATTTTTTTATCAATCTGTGAAGACAATCGTTCAAATATTTCACTGATGCTGCCCATGCCATTTACATGAATGACTATTTTCCCTTCTTTCGTATAGTAATCAGCTACCGGTAAAGTTTCTCTCTTATAAACAGCCTGCCTGTTTCGTTGTATGTTTTCATCAGCATCATCACTCCGTCCGGAAGTTTTGCCTCTCAGGATCAATCTTTTTATTAATTCTTCTTCATCCACATCCAGGATAAGCACCTGGTTGATGGCTGTTCCTTTTAGCTCCATCAGTTTATCCAGCGCTACTGCCTGTGCCAGTGTGCGGGGAAATCCGTCAAACAAAAAACCTCTTGCGTCTTTGTGCTTATCAAAATAAGAATCCACCATGCCGATCACTATAGCGTCGGGTACCAGTTGGCCTTTGTCAATAAAGCCTTTGGCTTCCAGTCCCAGCGGAGTTTTGTCTTTTATCTCCTGGCGCAGCAGGTTGCCGGTGGAGAGGTGTACCAGTCCATATTCTTCAACCAGTTTGTCTGATTGCGTCCCTTTTCCACAGCCCGGAGGGCCAAATAGTATCAAATTAAACATAAGCGATGCCGGTCTTCGTAAGCCGACAAATATAATATACGGGGCTTAGATTATTTATAACTTCCAAAAGTTTTGAGATTTACCCGGTTTCTTCAGGAAAATGTTAAGAAACCCCAGTCTGTCGCCGGAAAGACAACCAGCCAACCAATGCCTTCGTAAATTTGTTACTGATTTAGATGAGAAGTTTAGCAATTTATACAACCCTTGTGATGCTCGCCGTTTTGTTCACCCGGTGCAGCCCTTCTCAAAACAAATCAACAACTATAAAAACAACCGATATGGACACTAAGAAGAATCCCGTTTATTCCAACACCGATACATCCGCCGTAAAGATGAGCGAAGAAGAATGGAAAAAGATACTGCCGGAGGATGTCTATTATATAGCGAGGAAGAAAGGCACCGAAAGGCCCTGGACCAGCAAATACGAAACACTAAAGGATACAGGCACCTACTACTGCGCTGCCTGCGGCAATGCTTTGTTTAAAAGCGATACCAAGTTTGAAAGCGGCTGCGGCTGGCCGAGCTTTTATGAAGCCATCAGTAAGCAAAGTGTGATTTACACTCCTGATAACTCTCACGGTATGAAACGGACAGAAGTGCAGTGCGGCCGTTGTGAAGCACATCTCGGCCATCTGTTTGATGATGGCCCGCCCCCAACCGGCCTGCGTTACTGCATCAATGGCGTAGTGCTTGATTTTGAGAAAGCTAAGGATGCGGAGAAGAAATTCATAGAAAAGCCCAATATTGAGTAACCATGACACTTAAATCCAGAATCAGCCTTTCTTCAAAGCATCCTTCCTTACTACATAGAAGGTAAATTGATAAATGTTTTTAGCCCTTAAAAAAAAATTATCTGTTTTGACAGGATAATAATCCTTATTTACTGAAATCTTTATATTGTAAATTCCGTTCGGCAGTTCCCTGTAAAAAAAATTGGTTGGATCCTTTAGCTTATTCGTATCCGGCGTGTCTGTTTTATCGTAAAAAGGATATTCTTTGCCATTAACCCGTACTTGACCTGTTGTTATAATTGTACAGCCGTATTCGGAAAGTTCATATATTTTAACGGAGATAGCGCAGATAGTAGTGTCAGCAACAATGCCTAAGCGATGTGGGGCGACTACATAAGAGCCTTTGTCTTTGTTTGTCCATTTTGATTTTTTTTGCTGCCCATGGCAGATTATTGAAACCGTGAAACTAAGGGCTGTTAATATTGAGGCTTTTGTTCTCATTACAATGATTCTTAGTGATACGACTCCGAAAATGGCGTGGTTAAATAAATATCAATTTGATATTCTCTCCTTGCCTTAAACTTTACAACTTTTGGCGTAAATGATGAAAATGGCGGATTTTCCGGATATTTGATTGATACGATATGTCGCCCTTTTGACACTTCCATCTTGATAAACCCTGCCTTATCTATTGAATATTCTGTGCTGTCAACCAGCAAAAGTTTAATTGGGTTAATCTGTGGCTTTAAAAGATTACAGAACGGGCGAAATATCCTGACGATCAATAAGGAATTATTGTTTCTGGTACTGGTCGTTTTTGCAATCTTTCTCACAACAAAGGTTCCTTTATTGCTATTAATATCTCCTCCTACTTCATGCCAATTTTGGCCGTAGAGGCCTTGACCGATATAAAGAAAAAAAAAGAAAAACAATGCTTTTTGACACTTCATACTACTAAATTATTAGGGGCATGCCTTTGTTCCAATTCTGTTAAGTGATACATAGAAATTTGAACCGTCCATCGGGACATAACCAGAAAATGTTGGAATATTATTAAGCTCTAATTCCAATCTCTTAGTAATTCTTGCCCTATCCTCGGAAGTCAGTAATTGCATCCAGGGCGAATCGGTATTATCATCTTGTAGACCTCCCCAAGCCATGTCACTACAGAAAGTATCCAGATCGGTGCCGCCTATAGTTATACCCATGATAGGACAAAGTGCTTTGAGCGCATCTCTGATATCGTCATGAAAGTTTAGTGCCATAGCATTATGAAATTGATTGCTTTGATTGGGGTGGAATAGCCTGATAAACTCTTTAAGCTTTTTTGGCAAATGGGAGTGCAAGGATTTGATCTTTTTGCGCCTGGGTAAGCTGTGACTGATTGTTGATGTAATTATAGATAAAAGCATGAATAGCTTCATGCAGAATAGTCCTGGCAAGCGAAATATTTGTTGCATTTACCAGCTTAGATTGATTTAACTCAGTCGTTGCATATGTATTTTGACCGTTAATTGAAGTAAGCGCATCGGCGTTTGTATAGGGAGAAGGAAGTTGTGCTACTTCTTTTATCTCCCAATTAAATGCCGGGACTTGCTGAGACATTGTAAAAATCATTTGAGCAATGGCTCCTTCGCTTAGAGATCTTATGTCATTAATAATAGAGTTTATACAAGGCCTTACCGATGAATGTATGATTATAGAATTATCCCAAGCTTCCAGTTGTTCACCAAGAGTAGGGTTATCAATCGGTGTCCATCCCGGTCCACAGGGAGTAACAATATTGTTTCTTGCCGGATTCGCCGGACCGCAAGGCGGTTGGGGCGGTGTTCCCGGGCCACTACCACCGCCGCTTGTTGGCGAGCCGCCTGTTCCGGTGCCGCCACCATTACCACTACCCGGAATATCTACCCAGGTGCTCGTACAAAGAAGAGTATGTAATGCATACCCGGTTGAACAGCTCAAGTAGGGTACTATTTCAGTGGTTGTCCTGAATCCGAGTAATTGTGGATTAATGCAGGTATATACATCGTCGCACCATGTAGAAAGTACCAAAACACTGTTGCGGCCTGACGAGTTTTGACCCGGTTCTATATTATAAATAACCACAGCGCTGTCAAATGAAAGCCCCATGCTGATCAACATTTCATTTTCATAATCGGTTATTAATTCCGGGTCAATTATCCTGAATTTGTTTCTGCCAAACACATACTGATCAAACTTGGCAAAAAGGTGAAATACATTCCTTGGATTCAATCCTGTTGTTGCTGAATCAGCATTTGCATATTGCCAGTCGCACAGATATTTGAAGATTGTGTCAGTAGGTGTCGTTTTAATCAGTAGCGCTGAGTTTACATAATTCTGGCTATCCCTTACAAAAGGTATGTAAGTGATGTTGGTGGAATCAAATTCTCCTATTTGGTCACTTGCCAGTTCAGACACGGTAATGGCTTTATCCCAGAAAGGATAACCTATTTGTTTTACCGTTTTTCCAACAAACCCATATTTATCATTTTGCATCTTCATAAACTGCGTAATAGACAGCACCAATGGTTCGCCTGATTTGTGACTATTAAAAAATCGCTCCCCTGATTCATTTGTCCTTTTTGTCTGGTAATCTATTTTCCTGCAACTGTTTGTAAAAAAAAGGCCTGTAGTACAGATAAGCAAGATAGTAAGAAGAGTTGCAAAGGGGTTATTAAAATAATTCTTTCTCATATAAATTGGTTTATCAGGCAATCGTTTCAGAGTTTCTTTTTCGCCCACAGCAATATACCCCCCCCCCTGCCCATAAAACAATACCCTATAAGTAGTATTTTTTATTTT
>CAYHPA010000007.1:44089-45733 GCA_964358155.1 uncultured Chitinophaga sp. | reverse complement strand
GCTTTTGATGAAATACAAAACTAAAGTATAGAAATTTATCCGAAACAAAAAAATTAAAAATTTTCAGGGTTTTTCCACACAATTATTGCTTCGGAAGGTACAGATTATCAGAACCCGTAGTACAGGTTCCGGCCCTTAAACGCATCAGGCCTTTTTTTATTGTATCCGGCTGCTTTTTAGGGGCAAAACTGCCCATTTGTTACATGACTTTTGTCATCCCTCACCGGAATTTCTTCAAATATATTTACAATATAACAAGCTTTTCAATTATTTCTTTTTTCTTTTTCCCGGGTGCAATAATCCGCAGCCTGTAGAGGTAAACACCCCTGCCCAGCTTATTGCCATAAGCATCTTTTCCGTCCCATTGAATTTCTGCCGAACGGTTTCCGCCGGAAATAACTGTCATGGCAATGGACTTTACAACCCTGCCCGTAATGGTCATTATTTCTATTGACACCTGCAGGGCTTGCCCCGGTTTGTTATGTTCAAACCAGAAATGGGTGCTGGTCGAAAAAGGATTGGGGTAGTTCAACACATGACTGAGTTCCAGTTCCTGGTCATTCGCCACGGTAAATTCCAGTATGGCTTCATTTGAATTATTAAGTACATCCCATGCTTTTACCTTAAGGCTGTGCGGACCGGGAGACAGCTCCGGCAGCTGGAACCGGACAGACCCCTGCTGGTAGCTGTTCAGGTCGCTTTGATAAAAATTATTCAGTATAAAATATTTCCTGTTATCATTATCCAGCGTAGCCACAATATCATGGTCTATGCCCGTGCCTGCGGTATTGATGCCCGAAGAATCAGTAAGCCTGACAATTAAAATGGGGTTCTGATTGGTAATGCCGCCATTCACAAATTTTTCATCGTTTAAAAACAGTTTTATTTGGGGGCCGGCACCATCAGTTCCGGTATTATTCCCCGCCCCGCCAATAATGAGATTAGTAAAAAATCCATTGGCATCCCTGTTCCCATCCTCTGCATAAAGACTGAGTTTGCCATTGCCATAATTGTAATTGATGTCTTTCGGCATTTTAAAACTGAACTGAAATTTCCCCCCGGCAACAGAAGCCTTTCCTTTAAATAAAACATTTGTTTGCGACTGAAAGCTGGTGGGCTGGCTGCCTGCATCATTAGCCAGTGTACTTACTGTTTGGGGTTTATCAAAAACAGTCGGATACACAGTCCCGTTAAAACCCGTTAGCAGGTTTCCCTGCACATCGGTCACTTCTCCTTCTACCACTGTTTTTTCAGTTGAGCTTAGCGTGTCTGCCTGTGAAGCAGGGATGCCATTTACCTTTGTAGCCCTTACCCTAAGTAAAGGAAAGGCCAGTGTAAGCGCCGGGTCGCCCAACAAAGTGAACTTCCGGTTATTGGCCACATCAGCTGAGGTCTGGTAGGTAAAATTCTTTGCATCCTTAACTGCATCACCCAGCGCCCGGTACTTACCGTTGGCATCGGGTTGCAGTGCAAATTGAATGTAGTTATTATTCATGATACGGTTGCTGAAAGCAAACACCAGCCGGGTGGTTGTCATCAGCGCAATACCTCCTGTTTTGGACCGGAGTAATATATTTTCCCCAATAGAATTAATGGCAGGATTATCATAAGGCGCAAAATCGCAGGTGGCAGTTATAAATAATG
>CAYHPA010000007.1:0-44079 GCA_964358155.1 uncultured Chitinophaga sp. | reverse complement strand
ATAATGGAAGGCGGTTAGCATTGTTCCAGTTGTTGACCATGGCCTGATCCAGGATGGTTTCTTCGGCCAGTCTGGAGGATCCCCCATGCCCGGTAAAATTCCAGATAAGTGTGCCATTATAAATCTGGTTATTGCTTGCCTGCACAGCCTGCGGATAACTGCTGCCCCCGGGACTGCTCTCCTGCTGAAATGCATCCAGATAAACTTTTTGCTGGTTGAAAACCGGCGCAGTAGATGCCCCGGTGCCGGTAATGATTTCTGCATCCTGCAGATGGAGGTTGTTGTCTTCATCATCTGCAATAAAAGTCAGGTTATTCCTCCATGCACCAAGACTTTGCGGTGCCAGGTAATCGGTCAGTTTGTCAACAAAATTCTTTGCTTCTTCTATATTTTTTGCAGGTATCCTTCCGATGCCCACATCCAGCAGATTGGTTACAGAACCGGAATTGATGTCTTCATTATTATCAAGAAAACCAAAAAAGTCATCAGAGGCATAGGTAGATAAAGGGTCAAGAGAAAAATTGTTTTCGTAGGCAGGAACGAGGTTTGTGTTTCCTGTTATCCGGTCTTTATAATCATAAGAGGCATCGCCAAACAATAAGAGGTATTTTGGCCTGTCTGCTGCACTTGCTCCAAACTTATCCCAATACATTTTTACAAAATCCCTGATAGCAGTAGGATCGGCACTGCCGCTTCCAAACTCATTATAGACCTGCTCTGTTGTTATTGTCAGTGTTCGCATTCCTGCCTGCTGATGTACCTGTCCCAGCCGCTGTGCTTGTGATAATAAAGTTGGATGAGTAATTATTAAAAGATCAGTTGGAGCAGCGCTGTGCAGGTTCTGGTTAGCTATTTTTCCAACAGCAGATGGTATTAAAAAGTTTGCCGGATTAAAGGCAATATACTCCCGAAGCCTTGCACAGCTATTGATAAACCTGAATTCAGTGCCGGAAAAATTTCCCTGCATTTTTGCCGGATTCATCGGGTCGGTAATATCCCAAACCTGGGTATTGGCGGTCGCATTAGCAACTACAAATTCAGCAATATTGCTTCCTACGCTTGACCAGTCACGGAATAATAGTTGATCAATCCCATTCAAAGAAATAGTCCGCCTGATAAATAGTTCAAACCAATTGATCCATCCCTGTGCATTAAAACTACCCGGAACATAAGTGAATCCAACGTTAACGGAATTAGCCGAAGAAACTCCGGTGGCAAAGCCAGTAGCCTGCTGAGCAAACAGATCATATGGCCCGCCGTTCACAGGATTGATCAGCAGCTGACCAGCCGGCTGATTATTGATCCTGATATCAAAACGGCTGCCGGTACCCACCGATCTTGCTACACAATTTGTCTGCAGCGTAACGGGAGTGTTATTGGCAATGTTGGGCAAATTGACTGAAAAATTCCTGGTTAATGCCCGCCCCGGCAGATCAGACAATTCTTCTCCATACCATTCTTTTCCGCTTGCCAGAAAGTTGACCGTATCCAGTTCATGATAAAACCTTTCAGAAAAATTGGTAACCGAAATATTGGGAGAAGTAACAATCGCTGCATTGGCAATTCGTTTACCGTTTCCTCCCACAGACAGAAAATAAAAAGAACGATCGTTGTAAATATTTTTGCGGTGAGCAAATCGTTGATTGATGGAATCTTTTATCCATTCATCCGGACCGGCTGCATAGAAAAGTATATAATCTGATCCATTGATGATACCATCGCCGCCATCCACTATCATAATAGAATTTTCCTGCAGATCATCCATCCATGTACCCGCATTAGATTCCGACAGCATTTGCCCGCCGTTTCCATATATCCTTATTGAACCGGAGGCCAGGTTGGCAGTATTGACTCCCAGATTGCTCAGAAATGGAATATCTATTTTGTAAACCCCCGGCTCTTTTGTACTGAATTTATACCGGTTGCCTGTCGAAAGCGCTGAATTAGGGCTATATACCCGCTGAGGGGCTGCGTATAGCGAAAGCGTCAAAAACCCTGAAACAATCACAATATGACGGCTGATTTTCATCATAGACAGACAGTAATTATATGGGGATTTTTTGACCTTAAAAAAAGTAATTCTGCGTTCCTGAATATTACGAAAGTGCCTATATTCGTCCCGAAAACTGCCGGGAGCAGGCAAATCCTGAAACCAGGTGCAATATTTTGCCCCCATCCGGCGTTAAAAATATTCCAATTCATAGGTTTATGCAAAAAACTGTAACAGTGAAAAACTTAGCAATCCTGATGTCCTGTGTAGTGCTGTTGGCATCTTGTAAAGGAAAGGGCCTTTTTGGCAAAAAGAAATACGACAAATCTGACATGACCGGCTGGAACTACAATGACAAAAACCAGGGTGGTTACCAGATTTCCAAAGCCAAAGACCAGAGAACTGGGCCAGGCCTCATTTTTGTTCAGGGTGGTACCTTCACCATGGGCCAGACTGAGGAAGATGTGATGGGCGACTGGAATAATGTGCCCCGCCGTGTATCCGTTCCTTCATTCTACATTGACCGTACTGAGGTAGCCAACGTTCACTACAGGGAATACCTGCATTGGCTGGAAAAAGTATTTCCTGTGGATGGTGATGAAGCCAACCTGAAGATTATTGAAGCCGCACTGCCTGATACCCTTTGCTGGAGAAGTGAGTTAAGCTACAATGAGCCATTGGTAAAATACTATCTCCGCCACCCGGGTTTTAATGATTATCCTGTAGTGGGTGTTAGTTGGAAGCAAGCCCATGATTTCTGCGTATGGAGAAGCGACAGGGTGAATGAAAAGCAGCTGATGGAAAAAGGCTATATCAATAAAGCCAATTTGAAACCCGGAACACAGTCAAAAGACAATTACTTTACCACAGAAACATATTTACTTAATCTGGACCCTCCGCCTCCCGGCAAAATAAAAACTAAAAAAGGCTAGCCTAAAACTACCATGGCAACCATGGAGTCGGGTGTGATGCTGCCAGACTACAGGCTTCCTTTTGAAGCAGAATGGGAATATGCCGCATATGGTTTGATCAATCAAAACCCAAGGCCTTCTGTAAAAGAAGGAAAAAGAGGTGAGGAACTGGCGAGCAACAAGCAGATGTATCCCTGGGCACAAAATATTAATGGCCTTCGTGACACCCGCCACGGAAGCTGGCAGGGCACATTCCTCGCCAACTTTAAGAGAGGATCTGGTGATAACGCTGGTGTAGCCGGTGGGCTGAACGACCGGGCTTTCTACACCGCACCCGTAAAATCTTTCTTCCCCAATGGCTTTGGTATCTATAATATGGCCGGTAATGTGAGTGAGTGGGTGCAGGATGTGTATCGCCCTCTCTCTACACTCGACTTTGATGATATGCCCGCTCCTTTCCGTGGAAATAAATTCCAGAAGCTTTATAAAAACCAGGCAGGTGAAGCAGAAAGAGACAGCACCGGCCGTGCAAAATATGTGGATGTAACGGATGCTGAAGTGAAGAACCGCAGAAACTACCAGAGAGGTAATGTTATTAATTTCCAGGATGGAGACTCCTTATCTCAATCTTCTTATGGTTATGGTATAACAACCCTTATCAGTGATAAATCAAGAGTGTACAAAGGCGGTAGCTGGAATGACCGTCCGTATTGGCTCACCCCTGGCAGCCGCCGCTTCCTCGAAGAAGATCAGGCGCTCAGTACCCTTGGCTTCCGTTGTGCTATGGACCGTATGGGCAGCCCCGAAGGAAATGGATTTAAAACCGGCCAGCAGTATAAGACAAGGAGACAGAATACTAAACAAGGAAAGAGCAAAAAGTCTAAAAAATAAATTTCGCTTATAAACTTCTGTAACCCGTCTCGTTTGAAACGAGACGGGTTTTTTATTATTGTTATCAATCCGGTTCCGCATCTGGCGGTATAAGGGGTTATTTTTGCTGAATGACAATTGAAGAGCTCTATCATATTTACAAACAGTATCCTTCTGTTCAAACAGATACCCGCAAGCTTAAAGCTGGTGATATTTTCTTTGCCCTGAAAGGAGATAATTTTAATGGGAATGCTTTTGCGAAGCAGGCCATTGACAACGGCGCAGCCCATGCAATAATTGATGAAAGCCAGTATGTGATACCAGGAAAAACAATTCTTGTTGAAAATGTATTGGCAACTCTCCAGCAGTTAGCTAAGCATCACCGGCAACAATTCGATATACCCGTATTAGCCATTACCGGCAGCAATGGGAAAACAACCACCAAAGAATTGATCCATGCAGTTCTTTCAACTTCATTTAAAACTTATACAACAGATGGCAACCTGAACAACCATATCGGCATACCGCTCACCCTATTAAAAATAAAGGCTGATGCAGAAATAGCTATTGTGGAAATGGGAGCCAATCATATCGGAGAAATAGCCTCTTATTGCACTTATGTTTTACCCACCTACGGGCTAATCACTAATTGCGGCAAAGCGCATCTCGAAGGTTTTGGCAGTATAGAAGGGGTAAAAAAAGGAAAAGGAGAATTGTTTGATTATTTACGATCACATCAGGGAACCGCTTTTGCAATGTGGGACTATGATTACCTCCGGGAAATGAGCAAAGGAATACCGGCTGTGATTAAATATGGTACAGCCAATGCGGATGTGGAAGGGTCGGCTACAAAGAGCGAACCCTTTCTTGAAGTTGCGGTGCGTAAAGGTGCAGACGTTCCTTTAATAAAAACCAGGCTGGTAGGTGAGTATAACCTGCCCAATGTGCTGGCGGCAGTTGCCATTGGCAATTATTTTAAAGTGCCCGCAGAGAAAATAAAATCGGCAATTGAAAATTATATTCCTTCCAACAGCCGGTCGCAGCTGATAGAAAAAGGTACCAATAAAATTATTCTGGATGCCTACAATGCCAACCCCGGCAGCATGACGCTGGCGATTGAGAATTTTTCAAAAATGCATGCAGATAATAAAGTGCTGTTGTTGGGCGCTATGGCAGAACTGGGTGAAGAAAGCCTTGCTGAACACAAAGCTATTGTTGAACAGATTAGTCGTTCACGTTGGAAAGCTGTGGTACTGGTCGGTGGCGATTTTTTAAAAATTGAACATCCCTTTATTTCTTTCAGCAATGCAGCAGAAGCCAGGGAATGGCTGCAACAGCAACGATTTGAAAACACGCATCTGCTTATTAAAGGAAGCCGAAGCAGTAAAATGGAATTGGTACTGGAAGATTAACTTTACATACATGAACTGGAAACAATTATTTCCGCAATTTGAACCAGGCCTTATTGAAATCATAGAAAAAGAAGCTATACAACGCAGCTTCCGGCAGGGTGATGTAATAATGCGGACAGGGCAATACATCAAGTCAACCGCATTGGTGCTGGAAGGCAGGATTAAAATATACCGGGAAAACCAGGAAGGTGGCGAGTTCCTGATGTATTACCTGGGCCCGGGTCAGGCCTGCGCTGTTTCCATGATTTGCGCCATTCAATCTCAAACCAGTGAAATAATGGCGGTGGCAGAAGAAGACAGCGAGGTATTGATGCTTCCCGTACAACTGATGGACGAGCTGATGAATAAATACAAAAGCTGGTACCAGTTTGTTCTTCAAACTTACCGGGGGCGGTTTGATGAATTATTATCCGTGGTTGACAATATTGCTTTTCGGAATATGGATGAACGGCTGGAATTTTACCTGAAACGTCATGCAGGAACAAGCGGTAAAAAGAATATAGAACTTTCTCATCAGCAGATTGCAGATGACCTGAACAGTTCAAGAGAGGTTATTTCACGGCTTTTAAAAAAAATGGAACAGCGAAAGCTTGTCAGACTGAACAGAAATATGATTGAACTTTTATAAACCAGCCGAAGAGGTGATTTCTGTCACACTGTGTGAATGTATTCTGCTATAATCTTGCACAAAATTTTTGATGGAAATCATCGGCTATATCGCTTCTCTTGTCATTGGCATTTCGCTGGGGCTTATTGGCGGCGGCGGTTCCATTCTCACTGTTCCCGTTTTGGTTTACCTGTTTGGTGTGAATC
The DNA here is from genome assembly GCA_964358155.1 of uncultured Chitinophaga sp. Classification (GTDB taxonomy): domain Bacteria; phylum Bacteroidota; class Bacteroidia; order Chitinophagales; family Chitinophagaceae; genus JJ008. The sequence goes on along the minus strand of CAYHPA010000007.1, from coordinate 38,083 downwards.
CTGTTGAAGCCACCGCTTATTCCCTTTTTATTGTCGGCCTCACCAGCCTGGTTGGCGTTTTCCCAAAATGTAAGAGTGGAGAGGTGGCCCTGAAAACAGCTTTCATTTTCGGCATCCCGTCCATTGCCGCTGTGTACTCCACCAGGGCATTCATTGTTCCGGCTATTCCGGAAAAACTCTTCAGCATTGGAGATTTTGCAGTATCAAAAGCATTGATGATAATGATCCTCTTTGCCGTGCTGATGGTTTTTGCTGCCGTGTCTATGATCAGAAATAAGAAAACTAAACCAGAGGAAGCAGGCGCACAAAAATTCAATTACCCGGTAATAGTGCTTGAAGGTGCCGTGGTGGGCGTTCTTACAGGTCTTGTTGGCGCCGGTGGTGGTTTCCTCATTATTCCTGCCCTTGTACTATTAAGCAAGTTACCTATGAAGCAAGCTGTGGGGACATCTTTATTAATTATCGCCGCCAAGTCATTGATTGGTTTCACCGGGGATATTGGCAAACATCCCATGGACTGGAGCCTCCTTCTTTCCGTAACAGGCCTTGCCATAGCTGGAATATTTATTGGCAACGCCCTCAGCAAAAAGGTTTCAGCTGATGGACTGAAAAAAGGATTTGGATGGTTTGTGCTGGTGATGGGGTGTTATATCATCGTAAAGGAATTGTTTTTCCGGGGCTGAGCAGGTTATTGATGTGATGAAAGTCACTGTTTATTTTTTTTCAGCGCCTGAAATTTGCATTCAATAAAATTTTAAATCAACAGAACATGAAAGTAGAACAAATTTATACCGGTTGTCTTGCACAGGGCGCTTATTATATTGAAAGCAATGGCGAAGCCGTAGTGATTGATCCGCTGCGTGAAGTGGAGCCTTATATAAAAAAGGCCGGGCGCAATAACGCAAAGATCAAATATGTTTTTGAAACCCATTTTCATGCAGACTTTGTGAGCGGCCACCTTGACCTGAGTAAAAAAACGGGGGCGCCGATTGTGTATGGCCCCAACGCAAAGCCAGCCTTTGAAGCCATTATTGCCGAAGATGGCCAGGAATTTAAAGTGGGAAATATAACCCTGAAAGTGCTGCACACTCCAGGTCACACAATGGAGAGCACCTGCTACTTATTAAAAGATGAGAACGGGAAGGATACAGCCTTGTTTTCCGGCGACACTTTATTTATCGGCGATGTGGGCCGCCCCGACCTGGCACAAAAAATAGTGGCCGACTTAACACAGGACAAATTAGCCGGTTACTTATTCGATTCTCTCCGTAATAAGATTATGCCATTGGATAATGATATTACCGTTTACCCCGCCCATGGCGCCGGCAGCGCCTGTGGTAAAAATATGAGTAAAGAAACGACAGATACCCTAGGCCATCAGAAACAAACCAACTATGCTCTCCGTGCAGATATGACTAAAGAAGAATTCATAAAAGAAGTGACTACAGGGTTAGTAGCCCCACCCGCCTACTTCCCATTGAATGTAATGCTGAATATACAAGGCTATGAAAGTATTGATAAAGTGCTGGAAAGAGGTCAGCATGCTTTAAGCCCTGATGCCTTTGAAGCTGCCGCCAATGAAACAGGCGCTTTGATACTGGATACAAGGGACCCGCAAACATTCACAAAAGGGTTTGTACCTAATTCAATCAATATCGGAATTGATGGTCAGTTTGCCCCCTGGGTAGGCGCTATGATCCCGGATATCAAACAGGAAATATTATTGGTAACCGATGAAGGCCGTGAGGAAGAAGTAATAACCAGGCTGGCCCGTGTAGGATACGATTTTACCATCGGTTTTCTGAAAGGCGGGTTCAATGCCTGGAAGAATGCGGGTAAAGAAGTTGACCAGATCACTTCTATCACTGCGGATGAGCTGGCTGCAATTGCCAGAAAAGAAAATGTGAATATTCTGGACGTTCGTAAAAAAAGTGAATACCAGAGCGAACATATCATTGATGCAGAAAATGCACCGCTTGACTTCATCAACGACAGTATGGCGCAGCTTGATAAAAATAAAACATACTATGTTCATTGTGCCGGTGGTTACCGCTCCATGATTTTTACTTCCATCGTCAGGGCAAGAGGTTATGATAACCTTATTGATGTAAAAGGAGGATTTAATGCGATAAAGCAGAACGGAAAATTCAGCATCAGTGATTATGCTTGTCCATCAACACTATTATAGAATTTGATGACCCGTATTTTATCGGCAAAAAAATAATGTCAGTTACTATTTAAAAACAGCCCGGGGAGAAGAAGCGTACAACACAGATGGTCCCGGCGATTTGAGTTCCTTTTAAAACAGAAAAATTATGCTGGACTTTTTAAAAAAATTATTTGGCGGCGATTCCACTGACTACAAAGAACTTGTTACCAGGGGCGCCGTTATCGTAGATGTCCGTTCTGCAGCAGAATACAAAGCCGGACATATACCCGGCTCCAGAAATTATCCGTTAGATAATATCCGCAATAAAGTGACTGAACTGAAAAAACTGAATAAACCCGTCATTACGGTTTGCCGGAGCGGCGCCAGGAGTGGTATGGCAAAAGGCATTTTAAATTCTGCTGGCATTGAAGTGTATAATGGCGGCCCCTGGACCAGTCTGAAAAGCAGGATAGCATAATGAATAAGCTGGCTTTTTTTACTTTGTTCCTGCCTATTGCTGCTGCTTCACAAACACGCAATGAATGCTGGCTGAAAATGATGGTAACGCACCCTTTGAATGAGCACTGGTCACTGGGAGCTGAACTACAGCATCGCCGGCAAGCAAACTTTCAGGTACAGGATAAAAATATATTTCATTATCCGTTGGCCAACTATGTAAGAGCATGGATAACTTACAAGCTTCCGCATAATTGGACACTGGTTCTTTCTCCGGTTGGTTATTTCGACAATGAGGACATTGTCAGCTCCGACGGAGAATTGAAACAGACGAATGAACTGCGGGTTTCACCGGGTGTTATCAGAGCATTTGAAATGGGCCGTATAAGAAATAAAAACCGCTTGCTGTATGACGCCCGGCTGGCTGATTTTAATAAATCTTATCATTTTTTTCAATCCCGTTTCCGAATGCAGAACAGTTTTAGCTTCCCTGTTTTTTGGGTAAAAAAAGAAAATAAAATATCGTACCAGCTGTCCAATGAAATATTAATTAAAAAGGAAAAAACATCGGTGGGGTTTGATCAAAACAGGTTGTACAATGCCATTCAATGGGAAAATCATGGGTTGAATATAGATATTGGCTATCAGTGGATAGTACAAAAAAATGGGGCTTCCACCTTTAGACGCAACCAACTATTTATTGCCCTTAATATTATTATCTGAAATTTTTTATCTTGTTTGGGGAGTGATAAATGCCTGCTTGCCCGATATTTCGTAAATTCATTTTTGCACAAATTTTCTAATTATGATTGAATGGTTAAGTAAACCCTGGCCCTGGTACATTGCCGGGCCGCTTATCGGCCTTATGGTACCTGCCTTGTTGCTGCTGGGCAACAAAACTTTTGGCATTTCATCGTCACTGCGGCATATCTGTGCAGCCTGTTTGCCTGCAAAAATTCCTTTCTTTAAATACGACTGGAAAAAAGAAATATGGAACCTGTTTTTTGTAGCAGGAATAGTATTCGGCGCAGTGATGGTGACGTTATTTTTTCAAAACCCTGAGCCTGTGCAGGTAAATGCAAAACTGGTAACAGAATTACAGGAATATGGTATATACAACTACAATGGTCTTGTGCCTTCAGAACTGTTTAACTGGAATTCCTTACTATCTGCAAAAGGCCTCATCATGATAGTGGGTGGCGGTTTCCTGGTCGGCTTCGGCACAAGATATGGGGGTGGTTGCACATCGGGTCATGCCATCATGGGTTTAAGTAACCTGCAATTACCATCATTGATTGCCACCATCAGTTTTATGGCCGGAGGTTTCTTGGTTGCCAACTTTATTCTACCATTGATTTTAAAATTGTAATAACCATGCAGACAAAAGAAGTGACAGAGGAAAAAAAGCATCATCAGTTTTTAACGGAAAATACTGATTTTGAAGTTCGCTCCCTGGATGCCGTTTGTTACAATGAGTCCGAACTCAAACACCCCTGGTGGTTCAACCTGAAATACCTGGCTGCGGGTGTGTTTTTTGGTATCATTCTTATCAAATCAGAAGTTATCTCCTGGTTCCGCATCCAGGAAATGTTCCGGCTGCAGAGTTTTCACATGTTTGGAGTGATAGGTTCAGCTGTGGCTGTAGGGATGCTCTCCGTTTTCCTGATAAAAAAATACAAAGCAAAAACCATCTATGGTGAACCGGTTGAGTTTGTCAATAAGAAATTCAACAAAGGGAATATTTATGGTGGTTTGCTTTTTGGTTTTGGCTGGGCCATTACCGGTGCCTGCCCCGGTCCATTATTTGCCCAGATAGGCACAGGCGCTTTGGTCATTACTGTCACATTGCTGAGCGCCATAGCCGGCACATGGGTTTATGGAAAGTTCAGGGATTGGTTACCGCATTGATTTTTTCCGCTTCAAAAAGTAAAATTGCTTTCCCTCATTCAGCCGCATTCCCTGTGTAACTATTGTCACTATTACCACTGTTTTTCTGTCCGAATTTTGCAATAGAAAAATAAAAAATGAACCTGATACACAGATTTAAAAGCGGGTGGACGGCATTAAAATTCATCAGGGTTGGCCTGGGTAGTTTAATTTTGTATTCCTCCATTGAATCCGGCGAGGTTTCCGGTATTATTCCGGGAGGGCTTTTCTTGGTATTCTCATTATTTACAGATGGGGTATGTTGTGGCGCTGCATGCAGTTACAGGCCAGTTAATAAAAACAATGCTTCAACAATTGAAAATACTGATTATGAAGAAGTGGCTACTAAATAACAAATTACTGATTGCCGGTATCATTCTTGGTGCCTCAGCCGGATATTTATACTGGCAACAGATCGGCTGCGACAGCGGAACCTGCCAGATCACCTCGAAGTGGCATAACAGCACCGCTTATGGAGCAATAATGGGTGGATTGCTATTCAGTTTTTTCAAAAAGGAAAAAAATGGAAACACAAAATAAAAAGGAGAGTTTTGGCGAAATCATCAACGGGAACACACCGGTGCTGGTTGACTTTTTTGCAGAATGGTGCGGCCCCTGCAAAATGATGAAACCTGTTTTGGAACAATTACATCAGCAAATGGGCGATAAGGTTCGCATACTTAAAATTGATATTGACAGAAGTGCGGCTGCAGCTGATGCCTACCAGGTGCAGAGTGTTCCTACGCTGATGCTATTTCAAAAAGGCAGATCATTGTGGCGCCACTCAGGTGTTTTGCAGGCTGCTCAATTAAAAACAATCATTCAACAATACACAACCAACGGTTAAAAATGTCTGAAAAAAAAGTGAGCCGGGGATATTTTTCATCTACATTAAGCTGCCGTTGCCCCCGGTGCAGGGAAGGCAAATTATTCCAGTATAAGACAACTATAAACTTTAAAAGGAATATGCTGATGAATAAAGATTGCCCCCTGTGCGGCCAACCCACTGAAAAGGAAGTAGGATTTTATTATGGAACCGGCTATGTAAGCTATGCCCTTGCAGTGGCAGTCAGTGTATCTACATTGGTAGCCTGGTTTGTGATTATCGGCATGTCCACTTCGGATAATCGTTTTTTTTACTGGCTCGGTTTTAATGCTGTTTTGCTTGTGGTACTTCAACCCTGGCTGATGCGGCTCAGCCGCAGTTTCTGGATATCATGGTTTGTAAAACATGACCCTGACTGGAGAGTTCATCAACCTGAAGATGTATCTGAAAGACTGAACCAGAACCAGGCGAATAACTGGTAAGGCCAGAATCCTTATTTTTGCTGCCCTTATAAAAAAGGAGACTTGTCCGAGTGGTTGAAGGAGCACGCCTGGAAAGTGTGTATACGGGAAACTGTATCAAGGGTTCGAATCCCTTAGTCTCCGCTGATAACAACTATAAACTGAGCTGATATCCCAGATTCAAACTAAGCCAGGATCTATAAGAAGCCCGGTTAAATTTTACTGAAATATCCAGGCCTTTTCTTTCTTTTGTTCCAAATAAATAGCCGGGCCCCAAGCTATAGCTAAAACGAGTAGGACTATTTCCCCAAAAACCAGTATAGATTGCAACCCCAGCTTCTCCCTGGAAATATATTCCGCTATAAACGAACTGGCGATAGCCTGTCCGAAGAAAAATCAAACCACTATTGTTATTTGACTGTTGTGTGCGCCAGCTTGCTGTTCCCACTGTCATCAATAAATTTGCATTCTCATCCAATGCATAATAACCGGTTCCGTAGATTCCCCAACCTGTTTTATACCCTTCTTTAAAAATTTCTACAGGCATTTCCGTGCCCCCGCTTACTTTTAATGAAAATTTTTGGGCCTTAACTAGACTTATTGATAAAACCAATGATAATAGACAGTAAAATAAATACCTCATAGAGTGTTATTGATTGATTAAAAAAAATCCGGTCTTTTTATGTTTGGTTTACTAAAGTAAATATTTTTTTGGCATTAGCTGTGGTGACCATAGCAATCTCCTCTATAGAAGTCTTTTTTACTTCACTTAATTTCTCCACCACATATTTCAAATAAGATGGCTCATTTCTTTTACCCCTGAATGGCACAGGTGCCAGGTAAGGTGCATCAGTTTCCAAGACAACATGATCGAGAGAAATTTTCTCCATCACTTTGTCGAGACCCGAATTCTTAAATGTTACCACACCTCCTACTCCAAGGTAAAACCCAAGTTCTATCACCTGCTGCGCCTGCCTTTCATTGCCGGAAAAGCAATGAAAAACACCTTTTAGTTTTCCCTTTTGATGTTCGGTCACAACTCTTATACATTCATCAATTGACTCCCTGGAATGAATGACTATTGGTATATCGTATTGCAGCGCCCATTCTATTTGTTCGTGAAAAGCCAGGTACTGCTCAGCTACAAATGTTTTATCCCAGAAAAAATCAAGACCGATCTCTCCTACTGCTTTAAAGTTTCTTTTGTCAAGGAAGCTACGGACTGTTCTCAATTCATCCCGGTAATTTTCTTTCACAGAGCATGGATGTAGCCCCATCATAGCTATGCAAGTCATGGGTTGCTCAGCCTCCAATTTCAGCATCATTTCATGGGTAGAAGAATCGATAGCCGGCATTAATATCTGACGAATACCGGCCTTTTCTGCCCTTTCTAGCATTGATTGCCGGTCGGGGTCAAATTCCGGGAGGTAGATATGAGAATGAGTATCTATCAGCATCATTTCCAGGGCCTTTACTGCTCAAAAATGGGCAAAAAACTTTAAGATTCCTTTAAACTTCCCTCAATAAAAGCTATCTTATTTCCGTTATTTTGATCTACCTCCTAAAACCATAGTTTATGAAACCACGTTTCAGCCCCTCACAACTGGTTGTTTTCATCCTGATTTTTAGCTTGCTGACTGCCGTTTCCTGTAAAAAAGAAACAAGCCAGAGTGGCAGCGATAATGACCAGGAAATAGCCGCATCCAAAGCATCCAGTGAGTCGGATGCCCAGTCTGAAATAGTCTTTAACGGCCTTTTTGACGATGTGATGGGGGTAAACGATGATGTAGGTATTTATGGAACCGGGGTATTCGGAAGGGTTACTGCCTGTCCTAATGTGACGGTAATACATCTGAATCCTCCCAGCCAGTTTCCTGTAAAGGTTATTCTTGATTTTGGCGTTAATGGCTGTGTGGGCAATGACGGACACCTAAGAAAAGGGAAAATTATTACGGAATATACAAACCGGCTGATCCATCCCGGTGCCATGGCTACCACCATCTTTGATGGCTTTTACTTTGATAGCATCAAGGTGGAAGGCACACATAAGATTACAAATACAAGTGGCCCTATAAATACGCAACCTGTTATCCGCCAGTTTACAGTTGATGTGATTAATGCGAAACTAAGTGTACCAAGCGGCAATTACACCGAATGGAACAGCCACAAGGTAATTACCCAGTTTGAAGGTCTTGCTACAGCCGATCCCCGCGACGATATATTTAAAGTGGAAGGCTCTGCCAATGGCCGGGTAAGAAGGGGCAATTTGCTTGTTGCGTGGCAGTCAAACATTCTGGAACCTCTGATTAAAAGATTTAATTGCCGTTGGATCGTTAAGGGTAAAGTAAGGACGGTACGTCTGAATGCCGCCGTAAACAGCCCCTGGATAGCGATTTTAGACTTCGGAAATGGCAATTGCGATAACCAGGCGGTAATTACTATAAACGGGGTTTCCCATCAAATTACTTTGCCGTAATTCAAAAAATATTATACCTTTAAACCAGTTTTCATAGGGTACGGATTAAAAACGGGCCAGGGTTTCTACCCAGGCCCTAACTTTTTTAATACCTCTTCTAACCACTTTTTCAGGAAATCGGCAAAAAGGAGTATCCCAATGCGCTGAAATCTTCCAAAAGCCGTGGCAGGCAATAACTCATCCGCTCCCATGCCTTATCACTTTCGTGCAGTACAATGATATGGCCGTCATCAATCCGGTCTTTTATTCTTTTATAGCATCTTGCCGGTTGCAGTTCCGTAACCCAATCGCCGGCCAGGATATTCCACATGACGATTTTTTGACCGGGGTTCATTTCATGCAGCTGTTTGATCTGTGACCGTTTGATTCTGCCATACGGCGGCCTGAACAAATTGCTTTGAATGCAGTGGCCGGCTTGTTTAATATCTTCCAGGTATTCGGCATCCTTTGTTTTCCATCCGCTGATATGATGCTGGGTATGGTTACCGACCGAATGACCCTCATCAATATAGCGCCGGAATACTTCTGGATATTTCATCACATTCCCGCCAATGCAAAAGAAAGTGGCTTTTGCATTGTATTTTTTCAATTCATCCAACACAAAAGGTGTAATAGTTGGGTGCGGGCCGTCATCAAAACTCAGGTACAGCATTTTTGATTTAGCTGGCATATCCCACAGGCAGCCGGGATAAAATTTTTTCAGCCACCAGGGTGTTTTTACAAGAAACCGGTCTTTCCTGAAAAATGCAAAAGCCGATTTCTTCTTTGCCTTTTGATAATGTGGCGCTATCAAAGTCATGTATGCAAATATACTCAATGCAAAAGCCCTCTGACTGGTCATTAAAATCATTTTAATCACCGAAATCAGCGGTCTATCTTTGCCGCTTTATGAGTAAAAGAGTAAGAGTTCGTTTTGCCCCCAGCCCTACAGGTGGCCTGCACCTGGGTGGGGTAAGAACTGTACTATACAATTATTTATTTGCCAGAAAGCATGCTGGTGATTTTCTTGTAAGAATTGAAGACACGGACCAGAGCCGTTATGTGCCCGGCGCTGAAGAATATATTTTTGACACACTGAAATGGTGCGGACTGGAACCCGACGAAAGTGTGCGGCATGGCGGCAACCATGGTCCGTACCGGCAGAGTGAAAGAAAAGAAAGCTACCGTCAATACGCTGAGCAACTGGTAAAGGATGGGCATGCCTATTACGCATTTGATACTCCGGAGGAATTGGAAAAAATGCGGTATGCCCCGATAGCTGTCGGGGTCAAAACAGAACAAAGTCATACTCAACAATACGACCACAGCATCCGTATGAGAATGCGGAACTCACTGACTTTATCAAAGGAAGAAACACAAAAATTGCTGGCGGAAGGAACAAAGCATGTCATCCGCATTAAAATACCAGAGCATGAAACCGTTTCGTTCACAGATATGATCCGCGGAAAAGTAAAATTCGATACTTCAACAGTGGACGATAAAGTACTGCTGAAAGCCGATGGCATGCCTACATACCACCTGGCTGTTGTGGTTGATGATTACTTAATGCAAATAAGCCACGCCTTTCGCGGCGAAGAATGGCTGCCTTCTGCTCCTGTTCATATTTTACTTTGGAAATATCTGTTTGGGTTGGAAAATATGCCGCAATGGGCTCACCTGCCTTTGATTCTCGGCCCCAACGGAAAATTGAGTAAAAGGGACGGAGCCAAATATGGTTTCCCTGTTTTTGCAATGAACTGGACCGACCCTAAATCGGGTGAACTGACGGAAGGTTTTAAAGAAAAAGGATTTTTACCGGAAGCGTTTATCAACCTGCTGGCATTGCTTGGCTGGAATGACGGCACCGAACAGGAAATTTTTACCAAAGAAGACTTGATAGAAAAATTTTCCATGGAAAGGGTGCACAGCGCCGGAGCAAAATTTGATTATGAAAAAGCAAAGTGGTTCAATCACGAATGGATCAAAAAATTTGAGGTTTCGGGTTTAAGGTTTGAAGTTAAGAATCTGCTTTCACAGAATGACATTAACGTTAGCGACGATGTTTTACTTGATAGCGTAATTGAACTGGTGAAAGACAGATGCACATTGCTTCCGGATTTTGTACAACAGTCCTCATTTTTTTTCAAAGCGCCGGAAAAACCGGATGTGGATGCAGCGAAGCCCAAATGGAATGACGATAAGAAGAATTTCTTTGTAGCGTATGCTGAAAAACTGCAACCTATTGTTGAATGGAACACCACTACCCTGGAAAACAGTTTTAAAGAACTGGCTGTTGAAAAAAATATCAAGCCCGGTGAACTGCAACTGCCGTTACGTATCATGCTGGTAGGTGGAAAATTCGGACCCCCGGTATTTAACATAGCAGAATTATTGGGAAAAGAAGAAACAGTGAGCCGGATAAACACTGCAATAAATTTGTTTTAAAATCCGTTAAACCAACTCAATTTTATCTTGTCTGAAAATCCAATGAAAAATACCTTTTTACCACTGCTTTGTTTTGTTATCCTTTTCTCCTGCCAAAAAGAATCCTCAACAGGAGGAGGTGCCAATCCCCCGGTCACTACGGACAGCTTTACCGTTACGGTAAATAACGGATATGGCACCGGGAAGTATAAAACCGGCGACACGGTTCATATTTTCAGCGTGGCCTATAATACCGACCAGCTATTTAATACCTGGAGCAGTTCAGATATGTCCTTGCTGAATGGCAAGGATGAATGGCATACCTGGTTCATTATGCCGGCCCGCAACACCAGTTTTACCGGCAGCATTAAAAATATCACCCCTGTAACCCTCACCTATGAACAGATTATGGGTCGTGACAGGTTAAAACCAGTCTATTACTATTTTCCTGCCGGGCATAAAGGTTTTGTCCTGCTATTGCATGGCACCGGCGGCACAGCCCAGCATTTTGTAAACAGTTACGAGTACCAGCAGCTGATTAAAGACCTGGTGAGTGATAATTTTGCCGTCATTATAACTGAAGCCGAAGAATCCACAACCGGTGTTGATGCAAACGGAGACGGGAAGATAAGATGGAATAATATTCCGTTTGATTCTGTTACCAATGTTGATTTTGCTAACCTGAAAATTATTACTGACACATTTTACAACCGCGGCGTTACCAACCGAAGCAAGTTCCGCTATTCAGCAGGAATGAGTAATGGCGGTAATTTTTCTGCCTCCCTTTCCTATATGTACAGCTACAAAGCAGGAATCAGTTATTGTGCTCCTGCGGGCAATCCAATAGCAACTGTATCCACAATTCCTTTCCAGTTTTGCATGGCAAGATTTGACAACCATGAAAATGTGGGCCCCACCGGCAATGCCAATGCACTGGCTAATTCACAAGCATTGATCAGCCGGGGCATTTGCAGTAAATATTATATGCAGGAACATTCGCCATTTTACCCCGAACGTTTTGCCCGGAAAGGAGATATTACGCTTTCTAAATCAGCCGCACTTTTTAATGAATTAAAAAGCAAGGGATATCTGAACAGCAAAAACTATTTTATAGGATTCTCTGAAGCGCTGACGACTGCTTACCAGGCTAACCCAACATCTTTTCCCGAATTGAACAGCCTTACAGTTTTGCAAAAGCTGACGGTGATAGAACAAATTGACCTGGCAGTAGCCGACCACCAGATGTACAGCGACTACAACCGGGCCACATTGAAGTTCCTGAATACCCAATGCCAGTAAGCCGATTTGCATTTTCTTGACTACATTTACGACATTCTAAGATTGTCGTATGAACAGACCCATCAGAGTGTTAGTAGCTAAAGTTGGATTAGACGGCCATGACCGTGGCGCCAAAGTCATCGCAACCGCCCTGCGTGATGCCGGTATGGAAGTCATTTACACAGGCCTTCGTCAAACTCCAGAAATGGTGGTGAATGCCGCCCTGCAGGAAGACGTAGATGCTATCGGCATCAGCATCCTCTCCGGCGCACACAATACCGTTTTTCCAAAAGTAATTGCACTCATGAAAGAAAAAAAAATGAATGATGTACTGCTCACCGGTGGCGGTATCATTCCGGAAGATGATATGAAAAGCCTCAACGACCAGGGGGTCGGAAAATTATTTGCCCCCGGCACTCCTACTTCGGAAATAGCAGATTATATAAAAGAATGGGTAAAGAACAACAGGAACTTCTAAAATACTTGTATGTATCAGACATTGCTTACTGCATTGGACAACGGCATCCTCACCATCATTATCAACCGGCCCGATAAACTGAATGCACTGAATAAAGATGTATTCACCGACCTGAATAAGGCATTAGATGAAATTGAAAGCAATGCTGAAATCAGGTCTGTTATCATCACGGGTGCCGGCCCCAAAGCTTTTGTCGCCGGGGCAGATATTTCAGAGTTCAATGCATTGAATAAGGAAGAAGCAATGGCATTGGCCAAACGAGGTCAGGATTCATTTGCCCGAATAGAAAATTCGCCCAAACCGGTTGTGGCAGCAGTAAATGGTTTTGCTTTGGGCGGAGGTTGCGAACTGGCCATGAGTTGCCATTTTCGTTTAGCAAGCGAAAATGCAAAGTTTGGGCAACCAGAAGTAAATCTTGGTTTGATACCCGGCTATGGTGGCACACAGCGTTTGGTGCAATTGATTGGTAAGGGAAAAGCAATGGAACTGCTGATGAGTGCCCACATGATAGATGCGAATGAAGCTAAACAACTGGGTTTGGTAAACTATGTGACTACTGCCGACACATTATTGGAGCATACTAAAAAGATACTTGATATAATAAATAGCAAAGCCCCGCTGGCGGTAGCCGGCTGCATCAAAACGGCCAATGCCGTGTTTGATGAATCAGTAAACGGATATGAACTGGAGATAAAAGAATTCGGGAACTGTTTTGATACAGCAGATATGAAAGAAGGCGTGACAGCTTTTTTGGAAAAAAGAAAAGCGAATTTTACCGGCAAATAATTGTCAGGCGCTATTAGCGACCTGAATATTGTTTATTTCTCCACCAGTTTCTCATCAATCAGGTAAGCAGCAATACCGCTGATATTATCATTACCACTCGCATCCTCCAGGTACACCCGGAAAGAAGTGATGCTGGTAGCAGGAAATGTGAGTATCCGTTTTCTGCCCACACTGCTGCCGGGTATCTCCCGCACCGGTTTGTCTTTATTGAACAGCACCACATTAAAACGCCGGACACTCTGTCCTAGATGTATGGCCTCCCGCAGCACAATACAATTGATCTTAGCCGGCTGCCTGAGCTGAACAATGAAGTTCTGCATATTGATACTATACGCTGATGAGGTGGAATCAAAACCCCGGATCAGCATCGGCCTTCCGGAAAAATCCTTCTGGCTGAATTCGTAATAAGTATCGGCTTCTTTTAAAATATTATCGGTAAAACTTTGATCCCTCAGTTTTTTAAATTCTGCCAGTGCTGCTGAATCTTTATCAGTAAGCAACCCCCTTCTGTCGGGCGGCACGTTCAGTAAAAGATTAGCGCCACGCCCCACTGATTTTAAGTAAAGTGTAAATAATTGCTGGGGTGTTTTTATTTTTTTGTCCTCGCTGGCATGATAAAACCAACCCGGCCGGATGCTCACATCACATTCAGCCGGTATCCATTGTTTGCCATTGTAGTTTCCCTGGTTAAGTGTATCTGTATGCGGAGCGCCTATTCCTCTTTTAAATCCTGCTGTATCCAGAAAATTCCAGTTGGGATTACCTGCAATACCATTTTCATTGCCCACCCAGCGGATATGCGGACCAATATCACTGAACACAACTGTGTTGGGCGAAAACTGTTTCACTGTATTCTCAAACCTGCGCCAGTCGTACACCTGTTTTTTCCCATTCGGGCCCTCGCCATTCGCCCCGTCCCACCAAAGTTCCCATATTGGTCCGTAATTCTGAAAAATCTCCTTCATCATGCTTACAAATACATCATTATATTTGGGTGTACCATAATCAGGGTGGTTCCTGTCCCAGGGAGAAATATAAACACCGAATTTCAATCCATACTCACGGCAGGCCATGGATAGTTCTTTCAGCACATCACCTTTTCCGTCTTTCCATTTACTTTCCCTTACAGTATGTGTGGAAAATTTACTGGGCCATAAACAAAATCCATCATGATGTTTGGCGGTGATGATGATTCCTTTAGCACCTGTAGCTTTGGCCACACGGCACCATTGCCTGCAATCAAGACTGGTTGGATTAAAAAGGCTTTCCGGTTCATCTCCCTCGCCCCATTCTTTGTCGGTAAAAGTATTGGGGCCGAAATGCATGAACAGGTAAAATTCTGTCTCATGCCAGGCAAGCTGCTGCCTGCTTGGAACGGGTGATTGAAACTGTGCATTTCCGTAAAACGTCGCACATATCAAAACAATAAGGCAGGATCGCTTCATTTTCTCATTTTAAAAACATAGAGTATCTCACCAGCTATTGGATGACTGGCTTTGTAAGTATAGCCCATCAGTTTAGCAATAGTTTGAGCCAATTGCTCCTGGTATAGTTGCATGGCTGTCCTCAATTCTCCCCGCACTGGCGTGTCGGGTCCCATGGCTGCCAACCAGGTCTCATGGGCATCCTGTATCTTACTGTTATGGCTTGTCCATTCATCTTTTTTTATATCTCCCCTTCCATGATCTACTGTAACAAGCAAGGTGGTTTTATTTTTATACTGCGGATCTTTTTGTATAAACTCCCAAAGCTGCTTCAGCCAGGCATCCACCTGGTTGGCCGCATCAAGATAAGAACGGTACTGACCAGAATGCCCCCACTCGTCTGTTTCTCCATAAGCTATATATAAAACCCTTGGTTTTTTTGTCTTTAAATACTCCATGGCTGCATAATGCGTAAAAACATCAAGACATTCTTCTTCGCCAAAAGGACGGTGGGCATCTTTGTTCATGGCATTGATGAGGCGTTCATTCGCATTAGGCATCTTTCCCCCAACGGGGTCAAATGCAGAAACAACCGGTATTCCGCTTCTTTCCTGGTTTAATATCCTGTCAAAGGCTTCCCATGCGCCAAAAGCTGCTACCCTTCCTTTCAGCTTAGGCTGTTTGTTTAAAAACTCCAGTACGGTTACATTGGGATTGGCCGGATAACTGTTGCTGTTTACATTGGTGTCCGCATATCCGGTAAAAATTTCGCTATATCCCGGATAGCTGAACCAGTAAGGGTTAGCGACATCCATTTTACTCCCTGCCATTCTGTTGCCAAACACCTGTCCATTGCTGACAACAGTGCTCCACAAAAAGGGAAGCAGTTTCTTTCTTCGCTCCGTTTCATCATCACTCCAGTATTTTTTATACAGGTATGCGCTGTCGCCCTGATTGTATTTGCTGTTATTAGCAATAGCAGAATCCATTCCCCTGAACACTTCCTGCCAGCGAAAGCCATCTGTGGTGACAATGATGATATTTTCTGTTTGCCGCTGTGCCTTTGCCTGTGAGAAAGCAAACAGGGTAAAAAAGAGGATGATTTTTTTCATGTGCTGAGTCCTTTCATTTTCAATGATACGAAATTATTCCAATGTCATTTTTCCGCTGATTGGCGCAGCATCTTTTTGGTGTAAATCAAGAACAATTACCTCGTTATCGCCTTTTTTTAGCCAGCTGGCCGGACAATATAAACGTTGCTGGGGGCCAATATTCCAATACCTGCCAAGATGATGGCCGTTAACAAACATTACTCCCTTTGAATAGTTGCTCATATCAAAATAAGTATCGCCTGTTTCATTCAAAGAAAAATATCCTGTAAAAAAAACACCCTCTTTGTCATTGGAAAGTCCTCTTGTTGAGTGGCTGCCTGATTTCATAAAGTCATAATCAAGTGGCATGGAATAAATCAGCCAGTTCATCAATGTCATTCCGTTCAGCGTTACCCGGTCAGTGACTCCCTTTCTGTCTATCATAAATTGGGCGAAATTGATATGCCCCATGCCTTCCACTAATATTTCGAGCAATGGATCATTGATGATAACATCCGGTTTGGGCAAATCAATCGTCCACTTACCCCCATCACGAAAAACAGTATCAATGAATTTATGATTCAAAAAAACCAGCGCATAATCATGCGGTTCCCAAATTGTCAGCTTCCCTCCTTTATGCCCCACCAGTTTTGTTGAGTAGAGTATCAATCCCTGGTTCTGATCCAGCATTTCCATGGGCAGCGGCTGGGGTGATCTTACAGGTATCGGAAGGTTCTTCCAGATAGAATTTGTTTGCTTCATCCTTATCTCTGGAATCTCAATTGTTTTTACAGGTTCCGGAACTTCGGGAATCCTGTAATCAGCATATTTGCCGATAAGATTTCGGAGCATAAAATATTTTGCTGTCGGTCTGCCTTGTTCATTAACAGGGGCATCGTAGTCATAACTGGTAATGTCTGGTTGGTATTGAGTGGGAGAAAAAGCATTGGCCCCCGCAGTAAATCCAAAATTGGTTCCGCCATGTATTACATAGAAATTGAGGGATTTTTTATTTTTTAATAAAAACTCCACTTCTTTTTTCAACCCGTTCGTATCTGGCTTTGCAAATTTCTCACCCCAGTGTGTCAGCCAGCCGGGATAAGTTTCGCTGCTGAAGGCCGGGACAATAGGGTTTCTTTTTTTTGCCTGTTCAAAATCGGCCTCGCTGCTGCCACTGTCCAGGCCAATAGCAGCGCCATCAATATTACCCGCTTCCAGCATAAAAGCCGTTGGGCCATCAGCTGTAAAAAAAGGAATGCTGATGCCGTTCTTCAGCCACAACTTTCTTAACTCTTCGAGGTATTGTTTATCATTTCCAAAACTTCCATATTCGTTTTCTATCTGCAGCATCAGTATCGGTCCACCGTTATCACACTGCAATGTTTTTATCTCCTTTGCCAAACGGCTGATGTATCCTTCCACTGCTTTCATATAGCGGGTATCCATGCAGCGGATTTTGATATCAGGTATTTTAAGCAGATAAGTTGGTAAGCCGCCAAAATCCCACTCTGCACATACATAAGGACCGGGACGAAACAATACCCACATTCCCTCTTGCTGACAGATTTTTATAAACTCAGCTATATCCCTGCTTTCTGTTTTAAAATCAAAAACACCAGGTTTTATTTCATGATAGTTCCAGAAAATATATGCTGCGATCGTATTGCAACCCATCGCTTTTGCCATCTGGATTCGGTGCCGCCAGTATTCTTTCGGTATCCTTGCCGGGTGCATTTCTCCGCTGATAATCTGGAAGGGTTTTCCGTCCAGCAAAAAATCGTTCTTACTTAAAGAGAAACTGTGTTTTGTTTGTGCAAGAGAAGAAAAGAAAACTACAAGTAAAAAACAGCAGCCAATCAGTCGTTTCATACCGGCAATTTACTATGCTGCAGCGAACTTAAAAAGCTAAAAATGATGCAACCGTTTGCCTGTTTGGCCTACCTTTGCAACAGTATCCAAAATCATTTTTTTCTTATGAAATACAGGATTGAAAAAGACACCATGGGCGAGGTAAAAGTGCCTGCAGAAGCATACTACGGGGCACAAACCCAACGCAGCATTGATAATTTCAAAATAGCCGAAGACATCAATAAAATGCCCAAAGAGATCATCCGGGCATTTGCCTATCTTAAAAAAGCGGCCGCCATTACCAACCTGGAGGCCGGAGTTTTAACAAAAGAAAAATCACTGATGATAGGAAAGGTTTGCGATGAGATATTAAAAGGCAAACTGGATGATTATTTTCCGCTGGTGGTCTGGCAAACGGGAAGCGGCACACAAAGCAATATGAATGTGAATGAAGTGGTGGCGTACCGTGGCCATGTACTGAATGGCGGCAAACTCACCGACAAGGAAAAATTCCTTCATCCCAATGATGATGTCAATAAATCCCAATCATCCAACGATACGTTTCCGACAGCCATGCATATTGCGGCGTATAAGATTTTAATGGAAACAACCATCCCCGGTATAAAGAAACTGAGAAATACACTGGCCAAGAAGAGCAAACAATTCATGAAAGTGGTGAAGATTGGCCGTACGCACTTTATGGATGCAACACCACTTACTGTCGGGCAGGAATTCAGCGGTTATGTTTCGCAACTGGATCATGGTATGAGAGTCATTAAAAATTCGCTGGATCATTTAAGCGAACTGGCATTGGGCGGTACAGCTGTTGGCACGGGCATCAACACCCCACCGGGCTATTCCGAAAATGTAGCAGCACATATCGCCAAACTCACCGGCCTGCCATTTAAGACAGCCGAAAACAAATTTGAAGCGCTGGCAGCACATGATGCCATCGTAGAAGCACATGGCGCATTGAAAACAGTAGCTGTAAGCCTGATGAAAATCGCCAATGATATCCGTATGCTTTCCTCCGGACCCAGAAGCGGTATCGGTGAAATATTTATTCCCGACAATGAACCGGGTTCATCCATCATGCCGGGCAAAGTAAACCCTACCCAATGCGAAGCGCTGACCATGATTGCTGCGCAGGTATTGGGCAATGATGTGGCCATTAATATTGGTGGCGCCACAGGCCATTTTGAACTGAATGTTTTTAAACCGGTGATGATCTACAACTTTCTGCACAGTGCCCGGTTGATCGGGGATGGCTGCGTTTCTTTCAATGATAGATGTGCCGTTGGCCTCAAACCTATTGTCGCCAACATTAAAAAACATGTTGACAATAGCCTGATGCTGGTAACAGCACTCAATACAAAGATCGGCTACTACAAAGCTGCCGAAATAGCACAGAAGGCTCATAAGCAAGGCACCACCCTGAAAGAGATGGCAGTAAAATTGGGCTATGTAACCCCCAAACAGTTTGACGAATGGGTGAAACCAGAAAAAATGGTTGGCGATATAGATAAATCCTTATCGTAAATCTTCTATCGTAAAAACAGAAAATTTGACATGATATTGATTTTTTAGAACACAAAATTTGTAAAAGAGATTCTTCCGTAACTATCTTAACAGTCCGTAAATCCTAAACCTATTGTAAACTAAATCCACTACTGATGAAAAGCATTAACCTGCCGCCGCTTTTTTTCCTGACAAACCCGCTGAGAGCTGTAAGAGATGAGATTGCTTCTCATGCGCAGCAATCGCCTTATTTAAAGGCTATACTTACAGGAAGAACGCAACCTTCCAAACAGGAAGACGATTCAGCAGCTGATCATTCTGACCGTGCTGCAGCCTCACGCTATATAAAAGAGAGCAGGCTTCTTCATAAAAAATAATTGAACAGAGCACAACACCAGGATTTAACTAAGACCCGTCAACCGTAACCCTTAGTATAACCCTTAAAACAAACGCCCCGCATCAGGCGGGGTTTTGCTTTATAGAAAAGAGCCGGTGTTTTTTATTCTTTGATGAATTTTTCTACCTGCACTTCCATATCATATCCATTGAACAGTTTCAGCAGGTAAGTGCCCGGAATGAGAAAAGAAACATCCACTGAAAAATCATTCCGGAAGCTCGTTTCCTCTTTCAGCAAACGGCCATGGATATCACACACCTGCACCAGCAATGGTTTTCGCAGATCTTTTTTGCCATGAATATATAAGGTTCTTTGAACAGGATTGGGGAAAATTTGCACCAGGTCTTTTACAATTGCCGGTCTTACTGAAGGGTTACCGGTAAGGGGTAAAGTAAGAAATGTTTTATAAGTAAGTTTTAAAACCTTGCCCCCATCTCTGGTGGTACTGCTGCTGCCATTAAAGCCGCCCGTCGGGCCTGAAGTGGAACCCGTACTGTCTATCACCACCCAAAGGGTTCCGCTATTAGCTACCGGGTCAATAGCCACATCTCTCACCCGCCAACCATGCAGCAGGGGAAATGTGTCCACCGCATTGGAAGAAGAAGAGCTGTCTACATAACTACCATCTGCTTTTAATTTTAACCTGTACATACCGTACTTCAATGATGTGACCAGCAAAGAGTTTTTCCATCCTGGTATATTTCCTTTGTAAAAATCAATACTCGAAGGAGCAATGGTGCCCCATGTAAAAATATTGGAACCTCCTGAAGGAATAGCAGAAGCAGCCCAGTTGAATGTTGCAAATAATGGTCGTTGCATGCTGTTGGAAATGGCCCAGGTATTCTCGCTATAATTAATATTTTGCGATGCTAACTGGTCATTATTGGGATAAGCATCAAGAGAGGAATAATTATCATCCCCCAGGCCCGCCACTTTGGGCCAGCCATAATTTGCCCCGGCAATAATATCATTTACCTCATCATCCGATTTATCTCCGTGTTCTGAACTATAGAGCCGCCAGGTCCCGTTTGCATTGCCCCAGATAATTCCCTGTGCATTCCGGTGGCCATAACTGTACACCGGGGTTTCCATTGTTCCGCTGCCAATCGTGCTGTGTGTATAAGGATTATCATTGGGTACCCATTGCCGCCATTTGTCAAAATCATGAATGGGGCTGCCGGGTACTCCATCTGCATCGGGTTCTGTATTCAACCGCAATATCTTGCCTTCGCAAGTGTCCCGGTTTTGTGCATGCATAGTTCTTGATGAATTATTAAACTGACCAGCCCCCATATCTCCGATCGTATAGTATAATTTATATGTCCCGTCTGTTTCCGTTTGAGGACTGATAACCATTCTGCCAGAGTTATGATCATTGCTGCCGGGTAAGTTGGAGAATACGGTATCCATTATGGTCAGTGTGTCTTTTGCAGGATTAGGACTGCCGCCATCACCGGCAAAATAAAAACGGCAGCGAACAATTTTACTTCGAAAATAACAGGGGGAGCCGGGACCAACAGGACAAGTGCCACCAACGGTTTTAAAAACATAGGCAAGATAAACCCATGGCTTTCCACTGTAAAATTGCGGATGTATAGCCAAACCCTGCATACCGCCCTGCGGCCATGTGCCGATGGATCTTCCAAAATTTATCTCGCCTGTTGATAAGGGGATTTTCAATACTTGCTGCGGTACATCATTTTTGTCGCTTTGTGTTCTTGATGCACTCATACGCAAAACCCGGTAGCCCCTCGCTTCGGTAATCCATAAGGAATCATCAGGCCCGTAAGTAATCTCCCACGGATAGCCAAGACTCTTTGCAATCGTATCAATATTGAAAAGGATAGCAGTAGAGTCAATTACCTGCGCATTCAGTTTTTTGCCCGGTACAAAAAGGGCAAAAAGAAATAAAGAGCAAAAAAAGACCAGCCTTTGCATAGGTAATACGGATTGAGTTGGACGAAGTTAACGTTGCCGCTACCGGCAGTCAAGCGTATTTTTCAGATAAAACCCCTTCGGAATTGTATTTGAATAAGCATAAACTCCTATGAGTTTAACAGAAACACTTATTGTTTTAAGGTAGCCATTAATCTATTTTTATTGTTGCAAGTCAGACCATCTGACCCCAAAATCCGTATCTATGAAAAGAAATGTACCCTGTATATTTTTTTTACTGCGCATATGCTGTTTATCCTTCCTGTTTATTTGTGCAACTCAATTTGCTGCTGCCCAAAACATAGACTTTGGCAAAAGCTATATTAATGTAACCAAAGGCCTGAATGGCGGAACCGTAGAAACAGGTGATACGCTTGAGATCAGGGCATCATTTGTGGTAAGATCAGGAACCTACGACAGCTGCCGTTACCAGGATGTTGTTCCCACCGGCACTACTTTTATTACCGGAACCATCCGTGTGCTGACGAACGAAGGAAAAATCTATAAACAATTTACAGATGCATATGGTGATGACCCTGGATGGATCAGTGGAAGTACGGTAACGATTCATCTTGGGTATAAAACATCAGCCTCACCGGCTACAGCATTCCGGAGAGGAAGGGTTGCCAATACACATATACCTTCCAATTTTGGAAGTACCTGTATCATGGTAGCCTCGTTCAGGGTAACAGTTACAGCTTCAACCGGAACAAATATCAGTACCGGTGGCGGCACTACAACATACAAAAGCGGATCAAACCCGATCCAGACCTATACATTTCCCAACAACACCTTAAAGGTATATGCCAATTATAGTATTTGTTCAAACACGGTTGGCACCAATGCGCTTGGAACAGAATACAACGGGACTTTTGGATCCGGGGCTGCACGAAACAGGGGATCATCAGGTAACGTTCCGACCGGGTACACCTATGCTCATTTTACTACAGGGGCTCCGCAGGATTATTATTATGGAATTGCCAATAACACTTCCACCCAGACAAACTATACCACACTAAATACATGGGCTAAGCCGGATGCATCCTCTCCTACTCACCGGGTGTTTAATGTGTGGGACATCATTGGCGACCATACCGGCGCTGCATCACCAACGGCCGGCAACCCTGCCGCAGACACGGTAGCCAACCCCAATGCAGGTTATATGCTGGTGATAAATGCAGCTTATCGTATCGACTCCGCCTTTCAGCAAACCATCACAGGTTTATGTCCCAATACCTATTACGAAATTTCCTGCTGGATGCGCAGTATCTGTTCAAAATGCGGCTGCGATTCCAATGGGAGAGCTGCTACAAGCAGCAGCGGCCCGCCTTACTATATACCTACAGCTCCGGGTGATTCTTCGGGTGTAGCCCCCAATATTACGTTTGAAGTGGATGGCATTGATTATTATACAACCGGAAATATTCTTTATACAGGTGAATGGGTAAAAAAGGGGTTTACATTTCTTACGGGCGCATCGCAAACAAGTTTTACACTAAAATATTTCAATAATGCACCGGGCGGAGGCGGCAACGATTGGGCATTGGATGATATAGCAGTAGCCACCTGTTCCCCTACAATGATTTATACCCCCAACACCAGCCCGACCGTTTGTGATAGTAACATTCTCACATTAACCGATACTGTCCGGTATTTTTTCAACAACTTCGTTTATTACAAATGGCAGCGAAGTACCGATGGAGGTGCCACATGGACTGACGTGACATCAGCAACCGGCCCTATATCCCCATATTGGAACGGCACCGAATGGGAGTTTGTAAGCAGTTATGTTGTTCCTCCATCTCAAACTCAGATGAGTAATAGCGGGGATATGTACCGGCTTGTGACCTCCACTACATTGGCCAATTTATCTGACCCTCTCTGTAGTTTTACCGATCAGGGAAGTATTGTTACCATGACGGTTATTGATTGCAGCGACCCGCTTGCAACACAACTTTTATCCTTCACCGGCAAAAAGGAAAATGACCGGGCAGTATTGAAATGGAGTACTACAACCGAAAACGACCCTCTTGTATTTGATATAGAAAAAAGCAATGATGGCAGCAACTTCCAGGTAATTGGAACATTAAACAGTTACAATAATGGTCAGAACCAGAATAACTATATTTTTATTGACCCGGTTCCCCTGAGTGGAAAAGCTTATTACCGCCTCCAGATGCGAAATGCAGCCGGAGTGACTGATTATTCAAAAACAGTTTTATTGGCAGAAGCCGGTAATCCTTTTTCTTTTATTACTGTCATTAATCCTTTCGGGAATGAACTGAACTTTGAAATCTATTCTGAACATAGTGGCCGTGCCGAATCAGAACTGATTGACGCTTCAGGGAAACCAGTCAGGAAAAAAACTTTTAATATAAGTGCAGGCAGCAACAACCTGTCAATTGACAACACCGCAATACTGCCGGCTGGCCTGTATTTTCTCAGGGTTGTGTCACAAGGCATTGTTTTGCAAAGGAGAGTAATGAAACAACTTAGATAATCGCACCGGATTCAACAGTGCTTACAACACCTGCACTTTATCACTTACATCTGTGCTGGTCTCAATGGCTGGTTGCGGGTCTTTCCGGTGTTTTTTAAAAAATCTTTTCTGAAAAAGCAACAGGCTAATAACGCCTGTAGAAATTGAAGCGTCTGAGATGTTGAATATGGCGCTGAAGAACTCAAAATCATTTATCTTAAACAAAGGGAAGTAAAGCATGTCTACTACACTGCCATGCAGAAAAGAAGAATAACCACTGCCGGAAAATAAATGCGCCACCCCATCATAAGAAACGTATTTACCCAGCGCAGCATCATAATGATAGCCCTGGTCGAAAATCATTCCGTAAAACATACTGTCAATCAGGTTTCCTAAAGCGCCGGCATAGATCAGTGCTGCACAAACAATAAAACCCCTGCTGTGCTTTTGCCTTACAATCTTTCCGAGGTACCAGGTACCAAAGATGACAGCGGCGAGACGGAAAAGTGTCAATATCATTTTACCAGACTCATTCCCAAACTTCCAGCCCCAGGCCATACCTGAATTTTCAATATAATGAAGCTTGAACCAGGAAAGTTTTGAAACCTCTGTATCACCGATCGGGAAACTGGTCTTCACCCATATTTTCAATGCCTGGTCAACAACGATGATCGCTGCAATAATGAATATGACATGTTTTAGTTTCAGCGTCTTCATAATCCGGCAAATATAAGAAGAAAGCTTCAAGCCGTTCGCCGCTTGCTTCTCGCCAGATTGCTTATACAAAAAATTAACTACTGGTTAAGTTTATTCCCAAACCCCATAAGCATCTTTTGTTCATCACTTAAATCCGTAAGGGTTTGATTCAGGAGGTCCTGGTTTCCCAAGTTTGTCCGCTGTGCAATAAGCAGCTGAGTTTCCAATTCATAGGCTGAGCCAAGAGATATTTCAATAAATCTTGCATAATCTTTTTCACTTTTTCTGCTGCTTCCTTCTGCGATATTAGAAGGGATAGAGACTCCCGATCTTGTAATCTGGGCCGATAATCCAAATCTCTCTTCTTTTGGGAAATCTTCGATCAGTTTATAACAATTAACAGCAATATCCATTCCTTTTTGCCAGATTCTGAGTTCCTTGAAATTTTTCATATAATTAGTATTTAAATTTCAGAATGTGGGGTACTGCGAGAAGCAAGCAGCGAATAGCGAGAAACGATTTCTACTCTTCAAAATAAACCCTTTTAACTCTTTGAGAAACACCGGTCATAATCTCATATGGTATGGTGCCGGCCATCTCAGCAACCTGTTGTACCGGCAATGAATTTCCAAAAATAATGACATCATCTCCTCCGTGCACATCAGCAATGCCGGTTACATCAATCATGATCATATCCATGCAAACCGTTCCGGCTACAGGGGCCAGTTGTCCTTTTATCAAAACCTTTCCAATTCCGTTGCCAAGGCGGCGTGGGTAACCATCTGCATACCCGATACGAACCGTTGCAATGACAGAATCCCTGTCGACTATTGTTTTTCTGTTATAGCTTACAGAATCCCCCGCCCTCAGGTGCTTTACCTGTGCCACGGTTGACCGTAATGTAGCAACTGTCCGCAGGTTTAGTTTTTGAGAACCTGTGCTATCCACCCCGTATAACCCAATACCTAACCTCACCATGTCCATATGCAAATCCGGGTATAGAACCACGGCGGCCGAGTTGGCAATATGGCGGAGAAAATTGTAGCCAATTTTTTGCTGTAATGTTTGTGTAGCAATGTCAAATTTTTCAAACTGCCGCTTTGTGAATTCTTCCTGTCCCTTTTCTTCGCTGGCAGCCAAATGTGAGAACACACTTTGAATTTTGAAACTGGCAGTTGATAAAAGATGGCTTGCCAGTTTTTCCATTTCATCCGGGGTAAAACCCAGCCTGTTCATGCCCGTTTCAATTTCAATATGAACAGGATATTGTTCTAAACCTTCCTGTTGCAGGAAAAGATTGAATGCATTCAGCAGTTCAAGTGAATATATTTCCGGTTCAAGATTGTATTCAACGATAGCATCAAATGCATTTTCCTCCGGGTTCATCACCATGATGGGAAGGCTGATGCCCGCCTTTCTCAATTCCACTCCCTCATCTGCATACGCCACCCCGAGATAATCCACTTTATGGAATTGCAGGATGCCCGCTATTTCGGCCCCACCGCTTCCATAGGCAAATGCCTTTACCATCGCCATTACTTTGGTGGATGGTTTCAGCAGTTGCTGGTACTCTTTCAGGTTGTGAGCAATGGCATTCAGGTTTATTTCCAGCACCGTCTGGTGAACTTTTTGCTCAAGCAACTGCACTATTTTTTCAAAAGCAAAGGTGCGGGCGCCTTTTATCAATATTGTTTCTTCCTTGAACTGGGAAGAGCGGAAATTTTGAATATACTCCCCTGTCGAAGAAAATAATTCAACTCTTAATGTTGATGCTTCTGCCAGGCGTATCAACTGGCCGGATATTCTTTCTCCAATACCGATCAACCTGCTGACAGAGTGTTTCTTCAGGCTTTCCAATACCTGCTCATACAACTCCTCATCCGTTAATGAACTTTGCAGGAAATCAGAGAGGATCACTGTTTTTCTTTCATTATTGCTTTGCTGGTCCAAGAAATTAAGGGCGATTTCCAGCGAACTCAGGTCGGCGCTGTAGCTGTCGTTGATAACCGTGCAATGATTGATGCCTTTCTTCAGCTCCAGCCGCATGTTCACCGGGTGAATATGCTTCATCCTTTTTGCAATTACATCGGCTCCGGTGCCCAGCTGAAGCAATATGCAACAGCAGTTGATCGCATTCTCAATGGATGCTTCGTCGGTAAAAGGGATTTCAAATATGCATTCGGTATCATTATACGAAATAGAGATTGAAGTAGCAGCAGTTCTGTTGGCAATTTCTTTTACACGAAAATCATTACCCTCACCATATCCCCATGTCATCAGTTTTATATCCTCGCCCAGCATTTCTATTACGTCTCTGCCAGCCTCAAAGTCAATATCCCTCCCTATAATCACTTTACAGTTTTTGAAAAGAACCACTTTTTCCCTGAACTTATGTTCCGCATCGTTGAACCCTTCGCTGTGTGCTTCACCGATATTGGTCAGTAACCCGATCGTGGGTTGTATCATCCTCTCCAACCTTCTCATTTCTCCATACTCGGAAACACCCGCTTCAAATATCCCGAGCTTATGTTGTTCATTCATCTGCCACAAACTGAGCGGCACTCCAATTTGTGAGTTATAACTCTTCGGGCTGCGAACAATATTATAATCCTCATGCAATAATTGGTACAGCCATTCTTTCACAATTGTTTTCCCGTTGCTGCCTGTAATGCCGATAACAGGACAGCTGAATTGGTTGCGGTGATGAATAGCCAATTGCTGTAATGCTTCGAGTATATTATCGGTAAAAATGAAATTGGCATCTGGAAACCTGTCGGGCAATGCCCGGTCATTCACCACAAAATTCCTTACGCCTTTTTTATACAGCTCTGTGATGAACTGGTGCCCGTCCCTTCTCGGTCCCTGCAAGGCAAAAAACAAAGATGTGGCAGGAGTATTTATTTTACGGCTGTCCAGCAGCAACTGCTCAACCCTGCTGTCCTTGCGTATGAGGGACTCTTCACCGATAATACTGGCAATATGACTGACTAAATAAGACAATGCTATTTTTTACAGGCTTTTATCATCCACATCCGGCGGTACGCCTTTTTTCTTTACAAAAATGGAATAGAATATAGAGCCAAAAATGCAGGTAAGAATAATTCCCAG
Source organism: uncultured Chitinophaga sp. (assembly GCA_964358155.1). Classification (GTDB taxonomy): domain Bacteria; phylum Bacteroidota; class Bacteroidia; order Chitinophagales; family Chitinophagaceae; genus JJ008. The sequence goes on along the minus strand of CAYHPA010000007.1, from coordinate 10,348 downwards.
CGAAATAAACACCTGTGTTTGCTTATCCACCCATTGATCTACCCAATGTGCTGCCAGCATTTTAGCGCCGATAAACACCAGTACAATGGCTATGCCCTGTTGCAGGTAGTCAAATTTTGTAACAGCCCCACGCAACAAGAAGAAAAGCGACCTCAATCCAAGAACTGCAAAAATATTGGAAGTGTAAATCACCAATCTGGCCATCGGTTCATATCCCTCTGTTTTGGTATCAACAATTCCCATCACAGCAGGTATTGAATCCAGTGCAAAAACAAGGTCAACGGCTGCCAGCATGATGATAACAACAAACAAAGTTGTATATGCGGGCCTCCCGTTTTCACGGATCATAAATTTCCCGTCCCCATCATGTGGTACTAACGGAAGAAACCTTTTCATAAAACGGTATATCTTACTTTCCTGCGGATTGAATTCCTCATCATCGCTGGCGGTATACATTTTGTAACCGGTGTAAACAAGAAAAGCACCGAACACATAAAGAATCCAGTGAAATTTTTCTACAAGCACCACTCCTACTGTAATGAATATGACCCGGAAAACGATTGCCATCATGATGCCGATCAGCAATACCCGTCCATAATGTTTTTCCTTTACAGAAAATGCAGAAAAGATCAGGATAAAAACGAAAATATTATCGATGCTCAGGCTCCACTCCATCAGGTAAGCGCTGATATATTCCAACGCCGGTTTTTGCCCGTTCTCTATCCACATAAAAACAAAGAAGCCCAGGGCCAGGCTCACCCAGAAGAGTGTTTGGTACAAAGCCTGCCGGATGGAAATTTTCTTATTATTCTTGCTCAGCAATCCCAGGTCTGCCACAATGGAAGCTATCAAAACCGTACCAAAAACAAAATATGTTATCTGTTCTCTTGTCATGAAACAGCGGGATAATAGTTTGCAAAGATAGCCGGGAAAAGCTGTGAGGCGGGCCTTGTCTTAAGCAGCATATTTTCTCCTTCTTATTTGCTGGTAAACAAGACCAAACAACAGGATAATCAAAACAGGTAATCCAATATTGATGAATTGCCAGGTACCTTTTTGCTCGCCCACCTTTTGTGTATTCAGCAAACGGAGTACAATGTCTTTATTCCGTGTTTCTATGATACCCGGTTTGCTTACCAGGTACTCCAGGCAGTTCAGCAGGAAATCACGGTTGGCAAACTGGTATTCGTATTGTGTGCCAACAGTAAAGAAATTCAGCCCCATGGGCAACGGGCCATATTGTGGCGACACATCGTTCAGCACTATATCACCATCGGCTACCGCAATTATCTTAGCGTTGCTGTTGCTCTGCTGCAAAAATGGATAGCCGGTTTTTTTAAGACTGTCCAGTTGGGACTGACTGGCCCTGTTCTTATATAAGGAAGTAAAGGAGCCTTCCAGCAAAACAGCCGCCGGGATATCGGCCTTGTTAAAATTTGCATCTTCGGGTGCATTCCTGTTTTCAGCCGTACTGATCAATGCAGGTGTGCTGATCGTTCTTGAATCAGCAGAGGACGAAAGTAAAATGGTTTTGCTGATTCCTGCTACGTTGATCGTATCAATGGAGTTCACAAATCGTCCCGCCACTAGTCCAATATTTCTATTGATGGTATGATTGCCTTTTGATTCAAACAGCGGGTAATAATTCCAATGCAGGAATTCGTACTGCGGATCATTGGCACTGCCGCCCGCTGCAAAAGGCAAAAAATCACATTGAAGATCCATCAGCAGATCTGTGTTGATGCGGAACCCGTATTTGAAAAACTGGTCTGTCAGGTTCAAGTTCCTGTCGTAAGCAATCGTCTGCGGCCCAAGATCTTCTTCATCGCTGTCTGATAAAACAGGTTTTGGACTCCGTGAAGTAGTAACTGTTTCAGCCTTGCGCTGCAGGCTTTCCTGTTCTGCATACAGATTATCAATAAAGCAAAGCAGCTTTCCGCCCCGCATCAGGTATTGGTCAATTTTCAGTTTCTCGTCCTCTGTAAACTGTGCTGATGGTTTTACGATCATCAGCACTTTAAACGTATCGGGAATGAAGGCCTGCCTGTTCAGGTTTAAAGTAAATAACTCATAATTACTTCGCAGTGTGTACTCAAGATCAGCAGTTGCAGGGTTATTATACTGCGGAACTCCGTTCAACAACTGGTTACCCATTAAAGGCTCACCGTTGCCAATAGAATAACCAATCAATGGTTTTGCAATACTGGTAAGCTTGTCCAGTGTTTTTGCAAACTGGTATTCCATCAATGCTTCAGCGCTGTTGATCTCGACGGGAGTTATCATCCGCTTGCCGCCAGCGTAAAGGCTCACCAGTTCCTGTTTCCCTTTATATTTTACAAGCGCCACCGGGTACACCCTTTTGTTCTCCTCCCCTGCCTTTACTTGAGCAGAAAGGTTGATGGCGACAACGCCGAGTTTTGCCAGGCTGTCCTCGTAGGATTTCCCCGTACCTGGCATTTCATCCTGCGGAGAAATAAAACGGTAGTGAATTTTGGAACCGTTCCTGTCTTTCAGCAATTGTAAAAACTCGCCGGTACTGTTCGCCAGTTTTTTAAACCCTGCAGGAAAATCCCCTTTCAGGAAAACATCAATCTCCACGTTGTCGTCCAGTTGCCGGACAAGGTTCTTCGTTACCTTACTGAGTGTATATCTTTTTTCTTTGGTAAGATCAAAGCGGGTATGAATGACAGAAGCCAGGTAATTAATAGCAAGCAAAGCCAGCAGCAGCATCAGCCACCAGTATTTTGAAGCAAATATTTTTTTTATCCCATTCATATTTTCTTTCCCCTTTCCCCACTTGTGGCGAAGGCAAGGAGTTGAGGTTAACGTTTTAACAGGTTTCGATTGGTGATAGTAAGAAACAGAAAGATCACACTGAAAAAATAAACTACATCCCTCGTATCAATCAATCCACGGCTGATACTGCGGTAATGAAAATCTATGCCCAGCATTTCAGTATAATAATCAGCCCCGTTGGCCAGCGCCGGCATCCGGCTGATGGCGCTGAAACCGTAATACAGCAATGCACAGCCAATCAGGCTGGCAATAAAAGCTACCACGGCATTATTGGTAAAACTGCTGCTGCAAATACTGATGGCAGTAAAAACGGCGGCCAGGAAAAACAGTCCGATATATGAACCGATGGTGGCACCCATATCAAGCCCTGCACCGGAAGAAAGACGCTGGATGGAAAATATGTAAATGACAGTGGGCAATAAAGCGATAAACACCACGATAAGACTGCCGAGGTATTTTCCGCCAATGATCTGCCAGCGGGTCAGTGGCCGGGTTTGCAATATTTCATAGGTGCCCCCCTTGAATTCTTCGGAAAAGCTGCGCATGGTAATAGCGGGTATCAGCAACAAAAGTATCCAGGGGGCCAGTTGAAAAAACCGGTCAAGAGTGGCATAGCCAAAATCAAGAATATTATCATCAAAAACAAAAAGCACCAGCCCGTTCACTAACAGAAAAACAATAATAGCGATATACCCCGTAAGGCTGCTGAAAAACTGGCGTAGTTCTTTTTTACAAACGGACCACATAAGTGCAAAATAAGTAATAAAAGGTACAGGGAACAAGGCTCAGGGCACAAGAGAATCCTAAAGAGTTGGAAGATGTAACAATTTATACGGCAAAACTTTCCCCGCATCCGCAAGTTCTGCTGGCATTAGGATTGCTGAAGTAAAATCCTTTGCCGTTCAGTCCATCGGAGAAATCAAGAGTGGTATTAACGAGGTATAAAAAACTCTTCAGGTCGGTCACTATTTTGATACCGTTATCTTCAAACGCCTGGTCCATGGGTTTTGATTCGTTGTCAAAATCCAGTTTATAACTCAATCCCGAACATCCGCCACCTACCACTCCCACCCTCAAAAAATAAGAAGGGTCGTTCGCAACGCCGGCATCAGCCATCAATTGATGAACCTTGGCTTTTGCTTTATCCGAAATGTAAATGCAATTGGCCTCCCTGCCCTCAGAAGGAGGGTTCTTGGTCTCTAATACTATAGCTTTTTCATTACTCATTGGGAGATTCAAAACTTTGAGGCTCTAAAGCCCCTCTTGCGGAGGGGTTTGGGGAGGCCGTTTTAATGCACCACACTCTCTTCAAACTTCAATTCCGGTAAGCCATTCTTTTTCCTGTAATCGTTAATAGCTGCTTTGATGGCATCTTCGGCCAGTACGGAGCAATGTATTTTCACCGGGGGCAGGTTCAGTTCTTCCACTATCTCCATATTATCAATCTTCATGGCCTCATCTATGGATTTTCCTTTCAGCCATTCTGTAGCCAGTGAAGAAGAAGCGATGGCAGAGCCGCATCCAAAGGTTTTGAATTTGGCATCTTTGATAAGGCCGGTGGCATCGTCCACTTCAATCTGCAAACGCATTACATCACCACACTCGGGTGCGCCTACCAGACCGGTGCCCACATTTGACTTGTTCTTATCCAATGTACCAACGTTTTGTGGGTTGGTATAATGTCCGATAACTTTTTCTGAGTATGACATGTTGAAAAGTTTTAAGTTTTAAAGTTTCTTTCTAAGCCCCCTTTAGGGGGTATGGGGGTTAGTGATGCGCCCATTCAATCGTATTCAAATCAATTCCTTCCTTATACATTTCCCAGAGAGGGCTCATTTCTCTCAGCTTGTTCACCGTATTCGTCACTTGCTCTATTGTATAGTCAATTTGATCTTCGGTGGTGAATCTTCCCAGCCCGAAACGAAGCGAACTGTGTGCCAGATCATCACCGAGTCCTAATGCTTTCAAAACATAGGACGGTTCCAGGGAAGCAGAAGTACAGGCTGAGCCTGAGGAAACAGCAATATTTTTATTAAAGCCCATCATCAATCCTTCGCCTTCCACATATTTAAAAGAAATATTGGTGACATGCGGCAGGCGCTGTTCTTTATCTCCGTTCAGGTAAGCTTCTTCAATTTTCAATAAAGCATTCTCTAATTTATTTCTCAGCTTGCTCACCCTCGCTGTTTCTTCCGTCATTTCATTCATGCATATCTCGCAGGCTTTACCGAAACCAACAATGCCCGGCACATTCAATGTTCCGCTTCTCATCCCTCTTTCATGGCCGCCACCGTCTATCTGTGCTGTTACTTTTACTCTTGGATTTTTTCTGCGAACATACAACGCCCCCACACCTTTCGGACCATACATCTTGTGAGCGGTAAAAGCCATAAGGTCAATGCCGTCCGTATTTACATTCACCGGCACTTTGCCAACCGCTTGTGTGGCATCGCTGAAGACAAGGATGCCTTTCTTTTTTGCTATGGCGCTGATCTCCTTCATCGGCATGATGGTGCCCACTTCATTGTTGGCATACATGATGGCGATAAGAATAGTGGTTGGCTTAATAGCCGCTTCCAGTTCAGTCAGGTCAATAAGGCCATTATCTTTTACTTTAAGGTAAGTCACTTCGCCGCCTTCTTTTTCTATATGCTTGCAGGTATCCAGCACAGCTTTATGCTCAATATTGCAAGTGATGATATGATTGCCTTTACTCGCATACATTTCAAACACACCTTTGATGGCAAGATTGTCCGCTTCAGTAGCGCCTGAAGTAAAGATGATTTCTTTGGGATCAGCCCCGATCAGTTTGGCTACCTGCTCCCGGGCATTGTCCACGGCTTCTTCCGCCTGCCAGCCAAAAGGATGATTGCGGCTGGCCGCATTACCAAAACTATTGGTGAAATAGGGAATCATCGCCTCCACCACTCTCGGGTCGCAGGGGGTGGTGGCATTATGATCAAGATAAATGGGAAATTTCAGCATAAAATTCAACGCCTCGTTGTGTTTGTTTCTAACGCAAAATTAGCCCAAAAGGTTCTAAATGAAAGGGGTAATTTCGCTGCGGCAATCAATTTTTCGCAATTCGCAAAGCCTGTTAAATGCCCTGTCATGCAGCATATTGAACATATCGGCATCGCCGTAAAAAGTCTGGCTCAATCAATCCCTTTGTTTGAGAAACTGCTCAACACCCCTTGCTATAAAACAGAGCTCGTTGAGAATGAAAAAGTAAACACTGCTTTTTTCAAAACAGGCGACAATAAAGTAGAGCTATTGGAAAGCACCGGACCAGATGGGGTAATTGCCCGTTTTATTGAAAAGAAGGGAGAAGGCGTTCACCATATCGCCTTTGCAGTTGCCGATATTGAAAAAGAAATGACAAGGCTGAAAGAAGAAGGTTTTGTCTTATTGAACGATCTGCCTAAAAAAGGGGCTGATAATAAACTGGTCTGCTTCCTCCACCCCAAACATACCAGCGGCGTGCTGATAGAACTTTGCATGTCCGTAAGGACTCCTTCGGAGGAAAAAAAATAATTCCTCTATAAATCCGGCTTTCTTTTTTTGCCGTATCTGGAACATCCCGTTCCTTTTTTATTTAACCAACTAAATGTCTTTATTATGAAGAAGATTTCAAAAATCATGCTTTCTGTATTGTTGCTGATGCTGATAACCAGGCAGTCTTATGCCCAGGAGTCGCTGTACAAAAGGCTGGGTGGCTATGATGCCATTGCGGCCGTCACCGATGATTTTATTGGCAGGTTAGCTACAGACAAAGTGCTGTCCCGTTTTTTTGTAGCCAGCAGTGATGATACAAAGCGTAAAATCCGTCAGCATATCGTGGATCAGCTTTGCAATGTAACCGGCGGCCCCTGCCTGTATATTGGCCGCACCATGAAGGATGTCCATCATGGAATGAAAATTTCGGAGAACGACTGGTCTATCACAGTGAAGTTGCTGATAGAAAGCCTGAACAAATTTAAGGTTCCCCAAAAAGAACAAAATGAGTTCCTCGCTATTGTAAGCTCGGTAAAGAAAGATATTGTAGAAGCGCAATAAGAAAACGGGGCTACGGCTCCGTTTTTTGTTCCTCTCCTTCTTCTGCCACTGAGTCAGCATTCACAATGCCTAATTTTTCAACGGCCAGCTGTGCCGCTATCTGTGAAGCATCTTTTTTATTAAAAGCTTTTCCAGTGCTTATGCTGCGGCCATCCACCACGGCAGCCACGGTGAACAAACGGCGGCCATTTTCCAGTTTTTCATTCAGCGTTTCAAACTCCAGCACCCTGCCGTTCTTATTGGCCCAACCGTACAATTTGTTTTTATGATTGATCTCCAGGATCTCCAGGTCATCCATAAACATATGCGGAAGAATGATGTACTCCTGCACCCAGCGGGCTGCTTTCTTGTATCCATGATCAAGATAAATGGCCCCTACCAACGCTTCCAGTGTGTTTCCGAATATCTGGCTCACTTTTAACGATCCGTCCATTTTATTATAGAGGGTAATTTTTTTCAAACCCATGCGTACGGCAATCTCATTCAGTTGCTGACGGTTCACCATTTTACTGCGCATCTCGGTCAAAAAGCCTTCTTCTTTGTAAGGATACCGCTTGAAAAGATAGTCGGCTATCAAAGCGCTTAATACTGCATCGCCCAAGTATTCCAGCCGTTCATTGTTCTCATCGGTACCCTCCCGAACGGAACGATGAGTAAGCGCTGTTTTGTACAATGAAATATTGTCCGGCTTAAAGCCAAGTATGTTCTTAATCTCTTTTTTAAAAGATGTGCCCGGGAGTTTGCCAGAAAAAAATTTAAAAAAATCCACAGCGGTTAAGCTACGAAAAAATGTTTAAAGTTTAATGTCTCATGTTGCATGTTCTTTCAGACTGAAGGTTGCCGAAAGAAAAGTAAACTTTCGTGCATTACAACTTTATACCTTAAACATTTAAACCTGAAACTTCTTTACGATGACACAGGCATTGTGCCCGCCAAAACCAAACGTATTGCTTAATGCAGCCCTTACGGTGCGTTGCTGTGCTTTGTTGAATGTGAAATTAAGTTTTGGGTCAAGTTCCGGATCGTCAGTAAAGTGGTTGATAGTTGGTGGCACCACATCATGGATCACTGCCTGTATGCTGGCAATGGCCTCTATCACTCCGGCAGCGCCCAGGCAATGGCCTGTCATGGATTTGGTAGCACTGATATTGAGTTTATAAGCATGTTCGCCAAATACGGCAGTGATGGCTTTAACTTCTGCCCCATCACCAATTGGTGTGGATGTACCATGGGTGTTGATATAATCAATTTCATCAGCCTGCATTCCAGCATCATCCAGTGCTGCCAGCATTACATTCTTGGCGCCTAATCCTTCAGGGTGTGGTGCAGTGATATGATGTGCGTCGGCGGTAGCGCCGCATCCCATTACCTCACAATAAATTTTTGCTCCCCTTGCTTTGGCATGTTCCAGTTCTTCTAATATCACAATGCCGCAGGCTTCCCCCATCACAAAACCATCCCTGTCTTTATCATAAGGGCGGCTGGCCGTTTTGGGGCTATCATTTCTTTCACTCATTGCCTTCATGGCATTGAACCCACCTACACCCGCTTCACTGATTACTGCTTCACTTCCACCGGTTACAATAATATCTGATTTGCCCAATCGTATAAGATTAAATGCATCCATGATGGCATTGGTACTGCTGGCGCAAGCACTTACTACGGCAAAGTTGGGTCCCCGCAGGTTATGCCGCATACTGATTTGCCCTGCCGCTATATCCAGAATCATTTTGGGAATAAAGAAAGGATTGAACCGTGGTGTGCCATCGCCTCTTGCGAAATCAGTTACTTCATGCTGAAAGGTAATGAGGCCGCCAATACCACTTGCAAACACAACACCTATCCGGTCAGGATTGATATTGTCTTTATTCAATCCTGCATCGGCCATAGCCTGATCGCTTACTACCAATGCAAATTGGGTGAAGCGGTCTATCTTCCTTGCTTCTTTCCTGTCCAGGAACTGAACAGGATCAAACCCTTTTACCTCGCAGGCAAATTTGGTGCGGAACTTTGATGCATCAAACAGGGTGATCATATCAGCTCCGGATACGCCATTGACCAATCCATTCCAGTAATCAGGAATAGTATTTCCCAACGGCGTCAAAGCACCCATGCCCGTAACAACAACCCGTTTTAATTCCATACAGCAGAAAGATAATGCAGTTTAATCAAAGTTACTACTTCGCTCAGAGCTATGCAGTACAAGTAAAACCGCCTTCGCTGCGTTAATAACAGTCAGAAGGCGGATGTAGTTTATTCTCCCCGCCCAAGGCGGGGAACAGATTATACATTACTTGGCATGTTCATCCAGGTAAGCAATAGCCTGACCAACGGTGGTGATGGTCTCAGCCTGCTCATCAGGAATAGAAATATTGAACTCTTTTTCAAATTCCATAATCAATTCTACCGTGTCGAGTGAGTCGGCGCCCAAATCATTGGTGAAAGAAGCTTCATTGGTTACTTCTGCTTCGTCAACGCCCAGTTTGTCTACGATGATCTTTTTAACTCTTGATGCGATGTCTGACATGTTCTTTAGGTTTTGTTTATAGGGAGCAAAAATATACTTTTTGATTTAATCAGCATCGGAAACATAGTTTTTTCCCGTTTTACCCCAATAGCCTGAAAACGAGGCGATAATATTCTGTTTTTTTCAGTCTTTATCATTAAATAATAAATCTAAACGGTTGGCAGTATAGCAAGTTATTTGTAATTTGTCCTTAGGGACTCCTTTGGAGAAAACCCGAACAATTTCCGTCTTAGTTATGGCGCTCAAAATCCTCGATCATGGAAGTAATGAATACCGGCAGATGGTAAAGCTGCGGGATGATATGCTGCGCAAACCATTGGGTCTTGGTTTTAGTCCGGAGGAGCTTGAAAATGAAAAAGACAATATGCTCATCGCTGCTTTTGAAGATGATGATATACTGGGATGCTGCATGCTGGTGGAAGAAAACCCAGACACAGTTCGTTTAAGACAAATGGCAGTATTGAATGACCTGCAGGGAAAGGGTATCGGAAGGGCATTAATGGGTTTTGCGGAAAACCTGGCAAGGGACAGGGGCTACAAAACTCTTTCCATGCATGCCCGCAAAAATGCCATCGGCTTTTATGAAAAGATGGGCTACAAAGTGGCCAGTGATGAATTTACCGAAGTTACCATTCCGCACTATGTAATGGAGAAGAGACTTTAATGCTCCTGTTATTTCACCATTCATTTCTTCTTCACTTTATCCTTAAGCAATTTCCTTAATTCAAACACTTCATCTGTATCCTTGCACCCATTCTTCGGCACAAGAAGAAAGGAACGGCTGTCAAAATACAGGTGAAAGAAATGCGGGCTTTCAATAAAGTTCTTCAGTGATGCCCATGGCCATGTTTTTGACCCCTTTTCATGTCCCAGTGTAAATCCTTCATCTTTAAAATCCATGCTGAAATTATGCCTGAACGTAATGGCCCGACGGTACACCATTCCCGGAAGGATGAACCAGAAACTGAT
>CAYHPA010000006.1:0-53034 GCA_964358155.1 uncultured Chitinophaga sp. | reverse complement strand
TTAAAGTCGGCCTGTTCAATCAACTCGCAGAGCTGAACCACGGTGAGGCCATTTTTGCAAGCAATACCTCTTCTTTATCCGTTACAAAAATTGCGGAAAAAGTGATAAACCCGGCGAGGGTGATCGGTATGCATTTTTTTAATCCTGCCACGATAATGAAACTGGTGGAGGTGGTCAAAACAAAGTACAGCAATCCACATACCACAGAACTGGTGATTGAATTGGCCAAAGCAATGGGCAAGACGCCGGTTATCTGCAAAGACTCGCCGGGATTTATTGTAAACAGGGTGGCAAGACCTTATTATATTGAATCGCTGAGGTTGAACGAAGACGGTATTGCTTCATTTGAACAAACAGATGCCCTGCTGGAAGCCACTGGTTTTAAAATGGGACCCTTCCGGCTGATGGACCTGATCGGCAATGACATCAATTATGCTGTCAGTTGTTCAGTGTATGAGCAGATGGGTAAACCCGAACGGCTAAAGCCCTCTTATATTCAGGAAGAGAAAGTAAAAGAAGGAAAGCTTGGAAAAAAATCCGGAGAGGGATATTATTCATACTAATAACTATTTAACCAATTAACCAGTCAACCAAAATACTTGTTACCGGCGGCACAGGATTTCTCGGCTCCTACATCATTAAACATCTGTTGGAAAAAGGTTATGCTGTCCGGGCCATACGTCGCAGTACTGCCCTTCCTTTCTGGATATCAAAAGATGTGCTGAACAAAGTAGAATGGATAGAAGGCGATGTGCTGGATGTGGTGGCATTGGAAGAAGCATTGGAGGGAATTGATATAGTCATTCATGCAGCTGCCGTTGTTTCCTTTGTAAAAAAAGAGCGGAAGAAAATGTACCAGGTAAATGTGGAAGGCACCGCCAATGTAGTGAACATGATGCTGGAAAAAAATGTAAAGCGGCTGGTATATATCAGTTCAGTAGCGGCGCTTGGCCGTACTGCTACCGGCGGGCATGTAAACGAAGAAAAAAAATGGGAAGAAAGCAAAGTGAATACGCATTATGCTATCAGCAAATTCAAAGCTGAGCTGCAGGTGTGGCGGGGTATGGCAGAAGGCCTGGAGGCGGTTATACTAAACCCGAGCACCATACTTGGCTATGGCGACTGGAACAGCAGCAGTTGCGCCATTTTCAAAAATGTTCACAATGGTTTTAAGTGGTATTCCCCCGGCACCAATGGTTTTGTGGATGTGGAAGATGTGGCAAAGGTTACTGTCCTGATGATGGAAAGCAATATTACAGGTGAACGTTTCATCGTAAATGGCGATACATGGCCATTCAGGAAATTGCAGGATTGCATGGCAGATACTTTTGGTAAAAAAAGACCTTTTAAAGAAGCCAGCCCTTTTCTGCTGGGCATTGCCTGGCGGATGGAGAAACTGAAATCATTTTTCTCAGGCAATAAACCCCTGCTCACCAAAGAGAGTGCCCGGGTGGCAGCAAGCCGCACCTGGTTTGAAAATGATAAACTACTAAAGGCTTTGCCGGGTTTCTCCTTTACCACGCTGGAAGAGTCAATAAAAAAAGCCTGTGAAAAATACGCCTCAGCAGCGAATGGCTTGCAACCGAAATGAAACAAGCACTATCTTTATCCGGCAATCATTTCCTTATGCAAAAACTACGTTTCGGATTTTCCATTTTTTTTCTGTGTCTTTCATTCATTGGCCGTTCACAGTTTACTGTAACCGGGCTGGTGCTGGATTCCTCCAGCCGTGAACCGCTGGTATCAGCTTCTGTTTTCTGCCAGAACACTACTTCAGGCGCTTACACCAATAAGCAGGGCGAATTTTCCTTGTCATTAAAATCAGGCGGCTATGATCTCATCATCAGCTATACTGGTTACCAGACACAAACTATCCGGGTGAACGAGGCTAATAAACTGGAAGTGCTGATGATCAAAGAAGACAAAAGCATGAGCGAGGTGATCATTAAAAGCAGCAGTGAAGTGGCCGACGGCTGGACAAAGTATGGCGATTTTTTTATCAAAAACTTTATTGGGGCCACCCCCAATGCAGCGCAATCCACTTTGCTGAACCCTGAAGTGCTGAAGTTTTTCTACTACAAGCGGAGCAATAAGCTGAAAGTACTGGCCACGGATGCCCTGCAGATCAGCAACAAGGCGCTCGGCTATGATATGAGGTACCAGCTGGATTCCTTTGTTTATTATTACACCACGGATATTAATTTATACAAGGGATATTGCCTTTACACAGAAATGCAGGGAGATGACAGCCTGAAAAAACTATGGACGACAGCCCGTGCCAAAGCATATACAGGTTCCAAACTTCATTTTATGAGGAGCTATTATGACAGCACGCTGCTGGAAGACGGCTGGATCATTGATATGCTGGATGTGAACAGTGACAGGAAGTTTAGTAAGGTGAAGGATGTATATGACAGCGGCTATTATAATTTAATCACATACACCCGGGATAGTATTGCCTATACAAAGGATAGTATCGGGATTGATAGCGCTAATAATGTTATTTACCGGACTGATAGTGTTATTCATCAGGTGATGACCGGGCAGGTGGACGTAGAAATATATTATCCCCGTAAAATAAGCATCACTTATATTAAAAAAAGACCGGAGCCGGAATACCTCAAGAAAATGGGATTGCCCAAAAATGTTCCCTATCCGATCTCCTATATTGATTTGAAATACGGGATTGGCATAATGGAAAATGGTTATTATTATGAACAGAAGGACTGGGTGAACCAAGGTTATTGGAGCTGGAAGAACCTGGCCGATCAGCTGCCATACGATTATCTTCCGCCGAATTGATCATCATTTCTTTCCCATTACTTTTTCCCAGAGTAGCGGGATTCTTTTTATCCAGACAAACTCTTTCATCTTCTCTCTTGCATCCTCCACCGGTGAGCCGAAATATACTTTGCCCCCGGCAATGGAATCTTTCACACCGCTCTGTGCATAGATAACTGCATCCTTGCCAATGGTGAGTGTTTTGCTTACTCCCACCTGGCCCCAGAGGGTCACATTATCTTCAATAGTTGTAGCACCGGCAATACCTACCTGCCCCGCAAACAAACAGTTCTTTCCTACTATGGTATCATGCCCGATATGAATAAGGTTATCCATCTTGGTGCCGGTGCCTATCAGTGTATCGCCACTTACTCCCCTGTCAATCGTGCAGTTAGCCCCTATTTCCACCCAGTCTTCAATTACCACCCGGCCGCAACTGGTCATCTTTTTATAGTGAATCTCCCGGTTGGTCTTTTTATTATAATAGAAAGCATCGCTGCCGATAACTGTCCCGGCCTGAATGGTCACATGATCACCGATAATACAGTGGTCCATAATGATAACATTGGGATGAAACACACAATTTTTACCTACCCGAACATGATTACCTACATACACATTCGGCATCATCACCGTTCCTTCACCAACAGAAGATGTATCGCTGACTAATTTCATTGAAGGGGCGAAAGGACGGAAGTGATTGACAATTTTCAGATATGATTCAAATGGTTCATCCACTATCAGCAATGCCTTGCCTTCGGGAATATTTGTTTCCTTATTGATGATAATAAATGTTGCTTCCGAATTGATGCAGGAATCATAATATTTAGGATGATCTACAAAGGCCAGGTCCCCTTTTTCCACTTTATGTAGTTCATTGATGCCGGTGGCGAATCCGTTTATATTTCCTCTTAATTCAGCGCCAATAAGCTGTGCAATCGTTGTGACGGGAACAGGTTTATCAAAACGCATAACGATAAATTTTGACAAAGTTAGTAAGCTGAACCCGGCTGCTGATCTTTAAAAATCCGGGATTATCCTGTATTCAACGGGTTGACGAGTAATTTCTTTAAAAAAAAATTCAAGCTTAAATAAAGGCTGTTTATTGCATAATCATTCATCAGTTTCAAACAAGAAATTATAATACACTTGTAGGCAGAAAAGTTAACAGCAGAAAAACCAGTTCAATGAAACCTGCTGCTGACAAGCGTTTCATTGATTTATAAATTATTGATTTGCATTAACAATCATTCGTTGATAAATAAAAATCATTGCGCTAAAAATAAAAATAGTTGTTTGAAAGAACTCCGCTTATCCACAGTAAGGTTTAAAATGTTAATAAAATAATTGGAAAATATTTTTTGGTTCATAAAAATTATATATAATATTGTGTCGGGAAATTTATTTCCCGTACTTACTAACCCATCCATATATTATCCCTTCGCTTACTACGGAGGGATTTTTTTTGCACCCCCATCCCCTAAAGGGGAGTAGAAAAAGTTGTTTGATCAGACCGCTTCAATTGAAAATCTTTTGTTGAATGTTCAACTGGAAACCTGCTGCCTGCCTGAAATTTTCATTCCTTCAATAATCAATAATTAAAAATACCTTTACACCCATCTAAAAAAAATTCATGCTGAAATCAATGACCGGTTTTGGAAGGGCTGAAAAAAGTGTTGGGGATAAAACTTTTTTAGTTGATATCAAATCACTCAACGGCAAACAATTTGAACTGCAATTAAAATTGCCCGCTGTTTTAAAACCTTTTGAGTTCGATATCCGCCGGATATTGTCTGATAAATTAGGACGGGGCAGCGTAGATTGTATGATCAGTTTAAAAGAAACGGGAAATGCCAGGCCTGTAACTATTAATACAGACCTGGCCAAAGCCTATTATAAACCACTGGCTGAATTGTCTGCAGCCCTCAACCTTGACCCCTCACATATTCTCAGTACTCTGGTAAAACTGCCTGAGGTAATCACTCCCAGCAGTGAAACCCTCACAAACCAGGAGTGGCTTGATTTTCAACAGGTTTTGCAGTCAGCCATAGACCGTATCAACAGCCACCGGATAGATGAGGGCCGCTCCCTGGAAACAGAGCTGCTCATGCGTATCAATAATATCCTGGCACAACAGGATGAGGTAATAAAACAGGAGCCCCTTCGCCAGCAAAAGATACGAGAGGGCATTACCCGGCTGCTGGAAGAAAATGTAGGAAAAGAAAACTATGATGGCAACCGGCTGGAGCAGGAACTCATTTATTACATAGAAAAAATTGACATCACAGAAGAACAGGTGAGGTTAAAAAATCACTGCGACTATTTCAAAACCTTGCTGGCGGAAGCAGAGGAATCAAAAGGGAAAAAACTTTCCTTCGTCCTTCAGGAGATCGGAAGAGAAATCAATACTACCGGCTCAAAAGCCTACGATGCCTCTATTCAAAAATGTGTGGTGCTGATGAAAGATGAACTGGAAAAAGCAAAGGAGCAGGTGCTGAATGTATTGTAAAGGCACAAGATTCATGCAACAAGATACAAGAGTTTGACGGCAGCCATATCTTTGTAAAATGAACCTCGTTAAGCGACTCCTCTTATGCCTTGTGCCCTGTGCCTTGTACCTCGCCTCCTGTACTACGATTGACCTGTACGAAAAATCAGTTGCCATACCCGGTCATGCCTGGAAAAGCAGTAATAAGCCCACTTTCACTTTTACCATTAAAGACACCGCCTCTCCTTACCAGCTTTTTTTCATATTACGTCATAAGGACAGATACAATTACAATAATATTTACATCAACCTGCAAGTACGGTTGCCGGGAAGTGATAGTGTCCGGGTGATCCGAAGAGACCTCACCCTCGCCACCGACGCCGAAGGGTGGGTAGATGCCAGCGGTATGGATGATATTTTTGAACACCGCATCAGGTTAGGTGAGCCCGAAATGCTGAAAGCCGGCAATTACACTTTCACCATTGAGCATATTATGCGGGAAGATCCGCTTCAACATGTATTGAATGTGGGTCTCCGGGTTGAAAAAAAACAATAACCCATCTTTGTCTTATGCCCGATGCCAGCCGTAAAAGATTGCTCCGCACTACTTTCATTTACTGGATGCTCTTGCTCTATATTGTTGTGGCCCTTGTCTGGTGGTTCATTTCATTAAATCATCAGAACACAAGGATGCAGGCTTTTGAAATCAGCAACCTCCGCTCAACAATTGATAGCGCCGCTACCCCTGCTCTATACCAGAAATTTGAAAATGAAATTCAAAAAGAACACCGGAAAAACAAGTCCAAATACCTTGGTGAAGGGGGTATTTTTTTGTTGCTGATATTAGTAGGGGCTGCCTTTGTTTACCGTTCGGTGCGCCGGCAATTCAAACTGCAACAGCAGCAACAAAATTTTATGATGGCCGTGACCCACGAATTAAAAACACCTATTTCCGTAGCAAGGCTGAACCTTGAAACTATGCAGAAATACAGCCTTGACCCTGAAAAGCAAAAGAAACTGATACGTACTACATTGGATGAAACCGCCCGGCTGAATTTTTTGACCAATAATATCCTTATAGCATCACAACTGGAAGGGGGTGGTTATAAACTGGCAAGAGAAGAACTTAATCTTTCAGGCCTCCTTGCAGATTGTCTGAATGATTTCAGGAACCGGTTTCCGGACAGGATTTTCCGGGATGATATAGAACCCGATGCTGATGTAAAAGGAGATGCATTGCTGCTGCAAATGATGATCAATAACCTGCTGGAAAATGCTGTAAAGTATTCGCCAAAAGAAAACCCCATATTGGC
Source organism: uncultured Chitinophaga sp. (assembly GCA_964358155.1). GTDB lineage: Bacteria > Bacteroidota > Bacteroidia > Chitinophagales > Chitinophagaceae > JJ008. The sequence continues at coordinate 46,452 of CAYHPA010000006.1, read as the reverse complement.
CATATTAAAAGTTTACCGTTCAGGTATCGAACTGCAAATAACAGACGAAGGGCCGGGTATCCCCAATGAAGAAAAGAAAAAGGTCTTTTCAAAATTTTACCGTGTTGGCAACGAAGCCACCCGTAAAACCCAGGGCACGGGTCTTGGATTGTACCTTTGCCGCAAAATAGCCCGGGATCACAATGCAGACATTTCGGTGACTGATAATATCCCCCGCGGCAGTACTTTTACCGTCATTTTTCATGTCTGACCGTCACGGTCTGACATAAAAAAAGCACAATAAAACATATCATGTCTGAAGATAAAAAGGGTTCAATCCTGCTGGTGGAAGATGAAGAAAACCTTCATGAAGCGCTTAAGCTGAACCTTGAACTGGATGGATTTGCTGTAACCTCAGCATTGGACGGCGCTGCAGCCCTCAAGGCCGTTAATGCGGAATATTTCGACCTCATCATATTGGATGTGATGCTGCCGGAAATGGATGGCATACATGTTACCGAAACCATCCGCATCAGCAACAATGAAGTGCCTATTTTAATACTCAGCGCCAAAAACAGCAGCGCCGACAGGGTGCTTGGATTAAAAAAGGGGGCTGATGATTATCTCACCAAACCATTTAACCTGGAGGAACTCCTGCTTAGGGTTCATAAACTGATTGACAAGAATAAAAAACTACAGGATAAGTCAAGCATCGGTGATACCTATTCCTTTGGTGGCAACAGCATTGATTTCAAAGCACAGGAAGCCATGGGCAGCAATGGAACAAAAATTCAGCTAAGTAAAAAAGAAACCATGCTGCTGAAGCTGCTCATTGAAAACAAGAATGAAGTGGTGCCGAGGGAAAAAATACTGCAATCCGTCTGGGGCTATAATGTTTATCCCACCACCCGTACTATTGATAATTTCATTCTTAGCTTTCGCAAATATTTTGAAGAGGATAGCCGCAACCCCAAATACTTCCATTCTGTAAGGGGAGTGGGATACAAATACTCAGAGTAGTAACTGCCCGTTGATCTTTTCAAGTATTTCTTTTGTTTTGACTAAAAGCTCATTTTTTTCACCGGGCATTTCCGCATTAGTGAACATTCCGGCCTCGCATTGCAGCAGTATAGTGTTGATGCCGTTGATATCTTCTTCGCCAACGCCTCCTGCCCTCATTTTATCCAGCAATCTTTCTTTATTCATATCGCTTCCGGAAAAATGAAAATGCAGATTAAAGAAATTCCAGATACTTTGACGCAGCATTGAATAAAACTCACGGTCGCCAAAATTGGTAAGAGTATAAACAGGAGCAAGTACCTCTGCAACAGTTGGTAAAGTCGCTTTCTCCTCTTTTGAAACAACAGGGGCTTCTTTCCTGAACCATATCCAATAAATAAATACAACTGCAACAAGAGAAATGATAATGATCGCTGCTGTTCTGCTGGCCGCTGCATTTGTTTCTGTTATTGAAATTTTTTTCTCCTCTTTTATTACATTGGTTTTCTCCTCTCTGCTTACAAATAGTTGCACAGGCGCTGTAGCGATGGTCTTGTACCCCACAGATGGATTAAAAAAATTGAACCCGACAGCAGGTAGCTCATACTGCCCAGGGCTGGAGCCTATGAAAGGATAACGGAATGTACGGCTTCCCGCCAGTGGAAATTTTGTCTCATCAATTTTATCCTTAACCTGTGGCTCAAACCCTTCAACACCTTCGGGCCAGTTAACAACCGGCGCACTCAATTGGGTAAAATTGCCCTGCCCGCTGATAATGATTTCAAAGAAACCTTCTTCGTTTTTGGCAATCTTGTTTTTTATGAGCGATGAAGAGATGCTAAAATTTCCAACGGCCCCGTTGAAAGCGGGTGGTTTATTGGGTGCCGGCAATGGATTTACATGGATGACAACCGGGTTGGTGCTGATACTTGTTTCATATACTTCCGCATTTTCGTTAACCGTCCCCTCTTCACTTCCGGTTAGCATTCCCTCTGCAATTTCCTGTTCTGTTTTTCTGTTAACCACACTTCGTGAAAACTCCACCCTGTTCCTTACCTCCATGGCATCTATGGAAAAAACACCAGGCTGCAGGGGAAATAACTGAACCTTGCGGATCGTATGAACGTCAAATACTTTTCCATTTATCTCCTCCGTCATTATTTCCTTGTCCGCCAGGTTTACCATATCGTAAACGGTAAAGCCATAGAATCCGGGATTTTTTATAATGTCCGATTTTGACTGAAGCCGTGAATACAGTTTGAATGTAGCAAGAACAGGTTCTCCGGAAAAACACCTGGTCCTGTTTACCAGTACTTTCAGAAAAAGATTTTGCCTGATCTTTTCATAAGGGTCTTCCCCGGAACGTAACAGGTAATCGGACCCAGCTCCGGCAGCTCTGTCAAACAATTTTGCTGCCTGTTGTTTGGAGATTACGTCTATCAATACATCATTGCTTTGTACAGATTTTCCATTCACAGTTGTAACAGCACCGGGAATGATAAATTTTCCTGGTCTTACTGCCTCCAACGTAAAAACATAGTTGATAACAGGTATGCCGGAATTAATCCCGTTGATGGTGCCGGTATATTGGTTGGGGCCGCTCACCAAGCGGAAAGGTTTAAATGACGGAGCTTTAAAATTTCCAATCCTCCCGGTTTGCGGAATTACATACTGTACCTGGAAAGACTCTCCCGCAACAACAGGTTGATTAGGAACAATGGTTTTAAATCCCGATTGTGCTTTCAGCAGCAAAGGGGTCAGCAACAGTATTAATATGTAGAACCTTTTCTTCATTCGGACTCGCACTACTTCGCCAGGGCTATGTAGTGCACAGTAAAAATATAACAGCCTGGCTAAAGGTTTCTGTAAATAGTACCAATGGATGAATGAATATTTTAAAGGGCTACAGATCGCCCAACTGTGGCCGTATCACAATATCCTCCACGCAGGCGGCAGGAGAAAGCTGTGAAGCTGCATAAACCATTTTGGCGATATCTTCTGCTTCCATAATGCGCTTTGAAGAATTATCATAATCGCCCCATGATTCGGTCATTACCGCCCCCGGGAACACTGACGTGACTTTGATACTGTGCGGTTTCATTTCTTCCCGCAGGTTTTTGCTGAAACCATGCAGGGCATATTTAGTGACGCTATAAGCGCCCCCATTTTCATAAGCATGCAATGAGGCAATGGAGCACATATTGAAGATATGGCCGGAACGGCGCTCCATCATTTTTGGCAAAACTGTTCTTGTAAGATGATAAGCGCTGTACAAATTAGTAGCGATTTGTTTTTCCAGCAAACCATCCGGTTCATTATGAACGCTGCCCGGTTCAAAAAGGCCGGCATTGTTGATGAGTATATCAGGAACCGTATGCTGCAAACACCAATTGCCCAGGGCGATGGCGTTCTCTTTTTGAGAAAGGTCAAATGCTTTTGCCCTGATGGCAACTGCAGGATATTGCGTCACCATCTTTTCCATAGCCGTATAAAGCGCTACTTCATTACGGCCCGATAGAAAAAGATGATGGCCATTGGCTGCAAAAATTTCAGCAATGGCTTTGCCAATTCCACGAGATGCGCCGGTGATGATTATGTTCATTGAAAATTGAATATTTCCAGTTTCTTTGCAAATCTACAACTGTAATGAAGTACAAACATCTCTTTTTTGACCTTGACCATACCCTCTGGGATTTTGAAGCCAATAGCCGGCAAACACTAGAAGAATTGTATCAATCCATGGATTTACAATCAAAGGGGGTGGATGATTTTGACCTGTTTCATAAAAACTACCTGGTGCATAATGATAAACTCTGGGACCGCTATCGCAATGGTTTTATCAAAGTGGACGAGCTTCGTTGGAAAAGGATGTGGTTGACATTACTGGATTTTAAAATTGCCGATGAGCCACTGGCCCGGGATATGGGCATTGTTTTTCTTGACCTGTTACCTACAAGAAAAATATTGTTCCCTCACACTATTGAGACGTTGGATTATCTTGTTGGCAAAGACTACAAACTTCATCTGATTACCAATGGATTTGAAAAAACGCAACACAGCAAATTAAAAAACTCAGGGCTTGATACATACTTTGCCGAAGTGATAACCTCAGAGGCCAGCAACAGCCTGAAACCTCACAAAGAGATATTTGAATATGCTTTTCAAAAAACAGGGGCATTGTCCGGAGAAAGCATCATGATTGGTGATAGCATTGAGGTGGACATACTCGGCGCTGTAAATGCAGGTATTGACCAGGTGCATGTGAACCATCTGACAAAGGAACCGGAGAAAGTGAATGGAGAACTGCCTACCTATACGGTTTATAGCTTAAAAGAATTGGAAGGGATTTTTTGAAATAATAATGATTGCTGTTTTGTCAGAGTCTAAAACCTCCCTTTAGGGAGGTTGGGAGGGTTTACCATGTTGCAATCACAGTCACTCCCCCTTTTGGCCTGTCTCCGATCTTCACCTGAATTGTTGCATCTAATGGCAGCAGCAGGTCAACCCTTGAACCGAATTTGATGAAACCCATCTCGGCAGTCTGTTTTACCTGCTGCCCGGGTTGCAGGTAATTGACAATTCGTTTGGCCAATGCCCCGGCAATTTGTTTTACCAGTATTTCTTTTCCGTCTTTACGATATACCACTGAATGTCTTTCGTTTTCTGTGGATGATTTGGGATGCCAGGCCACTAAATATTTTCCCTTGTGATATTGGCTGTAAGCAACTTCTCCACTTACCGGATTTCTGTTCACATGTACATTCAGCGGGCTCATAAAAATAGAGACTTGTATCCTGCGGTCAGTAAAATATTCATCGGCCTGCACTTCTTCTATAGCCACTACTTTTCCATCTGCGGGAGCTACGATAGCGTCTTCACGAATGGTCATCGTTCGTCTGGGAATGCGGAAAAAAGAAATAATAAAAAGAAGCAGGGAAAGGGTAATACCAAAAATGATCCAGCCGAGAAATGGGGAAGCATAGCTGAAAAAATAAAAAAAAGCCAGATTGATAATGCCAAAAACAATAACACTTATCGCAATGCTCTTATAGCCCTCTTTGTGGATGGTCATCAGCAGTTGTTGAAGACCAAAAATAGGCAAACAATACTTATCGTTTCCGGGGATGTTGGAAATCGTAAAAATGCCACATGAATCTGATGCCTGCATTAAAATGAAACTGGGTGACATTCCCTGCATAGTTATAGGCAGCAGGAACATAGAATGCCCGGAATATCCGTGGGCCTTTTCTCGGATTCGCTACCTCACTGAATGAAGTATGCACAAACCTTACACCAAAGCCCATGAAAACATCTACGCCAAATCTGCCATCGGCAATGATAGAGCCAAACTGAACTGCGAATGTTGTTATGGGGCTTTTTAATTTCGCTTTATCAAAAAAAACAGCACTGTCGCTTTTCTGATTCTCATAATAATGGCCGTTGCTGTCAACAAACCGCCGGGATGCCCAGGCCACTTGCAACCCTGCATATTCGTGAAAGACTTTCTTCCTCTTTTTAAAAAAATTATACCTCAGTTCTGATTTCAGTCTCATGTAATGCCGGTCAAGGAGTAGCCCGCTGTTTTTAGGAGCAGCCCTGAAAGTAATCTCCGAAAGCAAATTCAGCCGGTCATTGAATTTATATTCAGCACCCGGCTGTATGCCAATTGCCGATGAACCCAGTGGAATAAGTGAAGAGGTAAGTGTAACCGCCCATCCCTTTTGCGTACTGTCCGTCTGCCCATGCAATCGGGTTGACAACAGGAGTAAAAGGATAAAAACAGTTTTTGGCATATTAAAATGACAAATGAGATGAAAAATTGCTACTTACTTTATAAACAACATAACGTATAACCATGTAAATGGGGTTGCCAGCAACAATGAATCAAAGCGGTCTAAAAATCCACCATGTCCGGGTAACAGTGTGCCACTGTCTTTTACCCCGGCCATTCGCTTGAGTTTTGATTCCAGGAGATCACCAATAGTTCCTACTACGGACGCAATCAAAGGAATAAAAACCCAGTCCTTATACCAATAGAAGGCTGAATGCGACAACGAGGGTGAGCCTGAAAATAATTCCCTGTGTGAAAAAAAATAAACAAGAAACATCACTCCTATAGTCAACACTATTCCTCCTATTGTTCCTTCCCATGTTTTTTTCGGAGAGATTCTTGATAAGGATCTTTTCCCTATCAGAGAACCGAGTATATAAGCCATTGTATCGTTTATCCATAGCGAGGCAATTATCATGACGGGATATTTCCAGCTTCTATCATAAAAGGTTTCTTTTATTTCTACATAATAAAGCTCTAGGGACCGAAGCTCCATCATCAGCCCCCAGCTTAATGAAATATAGAGCAAACCCAGCAATGCCATTCCAAATTCTTTCAGGCTAATCGCATTTTTTTGAAAAATGCCAATCAGCAGTAAAGCAAATCCTGCTGCAGATACCGGCAATGAAAGGTTTTCCTTAAATCCATATCCTTCAATTTGATAACCGGACCCACAAAACCAAAGCATCAGGCCATAGCCCATTACCATCAGTCCAAGCTTTGTATAAACATGGAATGATGTGTTGTGAATTTTTTCAGTCAGTTTTAAATATTCCCACCAGCAGCCGAAGTGGATGACAGAGAAAAGAACAAGAAAACTCCACTGATTCCACAGCAATCCTGTGAGCATTATCGCTGCAAAAATGATGGCGCTTATCGTTCTTGTCCGGAATGTTTGCCAGTTAAATGCCATGCATGAAAATAATTAATAGAAAGGAGTATTACGGAGTTCTTCATTTTTCGCCACCCCGTCCGCAGCCTCTTTTGGTTTGGCTGCAATTCTTTTAAATAATATCAATAATGCAATAACAACCGGAAGCGCCAATACTCCATACCACGAGCTGTTGCCCCCATCCATAGCATCGGCAATGGACTTTCCGTTTTGCTTTTGTATGTAAACAAATGTTACTACCAACGCATTATTAAAAAAATGGGCGATAATACTGAGCCAGATACTTCCGGAATAATGGTACAATACGCCGAGCATTATACCAAGAAACAATCTTGGTAAAAAGCCATAAAAAGAAAGGTGCAAAGCGCTGAATAAAATACTTACAATGACGATGGCCAACCAGGGCTTGCCAGTGGAACGGCTAAGAAAATTTTGTAACCCTCCCCTGAACAATGTCTCTTCGCATAAAGCAGGCAGGAAACCAATGATAAAAAGAGAAATAAGATAGTCCTGTATATTGTTAAGACCGAGGATCGCTTTTGTTTGCCGGATATTTTCAGCTTCCATTTTATCAAACTGTTGTTTCAGCGACTCTGATATCGGCAGATGATTGTTTATATAAGAGAAGAAGCCCAACGCAAACATGGACGTCAACATGATGGCGCATACCAGTCCGGCTTGTTTCCAGTTTATTCTTTGTGAAAAGCCAAGCAGCCTTGCGGGTTTTCGATTGAGTACAAAAGCAGTAACGATAGCTGGCAACAATAGTCCAACGATGGCTGATATGCACTGCACTACCCTTGCAGCATCTCTATTAGCCGGGTCTGCTGATGCTTCCAGCATTTTTGAAAAATCAATTCCCGTCATCGCAAACCAGACAGGCTTGCTGATGATAAAGGCAAGAATATTTGCCGCCACTGCAAACGCAATCAGCATAAAAAAGCCAGCCGTGTAAGAGATTCCTTTTGAGTCCTTATCGTACATAGATTTCAGCGATTAAGATGTAAATTTGCCGCTTGCACTCCAAAGCTTTAGCGAAGGAGTGTTCTTTTCAACGTGGTAAAGATAGGCAACATACAACTTCCTGATTTCCCGCTGCTCCTCGCTCCCATGGAGGATGTTAGCGATCCCCCTTTCCGTGCCGTATGTAAGGATAATGGCGCTGATCTGATGTACACTGAATTTATTTCAAGCGAAGGGCTGATAAGAGATGCCATCAAAAGCAGGAAAAAGCTGGACATTTTTGAGTATGAACGGCCTGTCGGCATCCAGATATTCGGCGGCGATGAAGAAAGCCTTTCACTGGCAGCAAAAGTTGTGGAAGTAACGAATCCCGATCTGCTTGATATCAACTTTGGCTGCCCGGTAAAAAAAGTGGCGTTGAAAGGTGCCGGTGCCGGAGTATTGAAGGATATTGAACTGATGGTGCGGCTTACATCGGCTGTTGTTAAATCAACCTCGCTTCCTGTTACAGTAAAAACAAGATTGGGCTGGGATGATAAGACTAAAAACATTGAAGAAGTGGCAGAACGTTTACAGGATGTTGGCATCAAAGCATTGGCCATACATGGCAGAACAAGAACACAGATGTACAAAGGCGAAGCGGACTGGACACTGATCGGTAAAATAAAGAACAATCCCCGCATCACTATTCCCATTTTTGGAAATGGCGATATTGATTCACCGGAGAAAGCGGTAGAATATAAAAACCGTTATGGAGTGGATGGCATTATGATCGGCCGTGCCGCCATCGGTTATCCGTGGATATTCAATGAGATCAAACATTTTGTAAAGACAGGCGAACATCTTCCCGCTCCCACTATTGAAGACCGCCTCTTTGTTTGCCGCAAACATCTTCGCAGGTCCATTGAATGGAAAAATTCAATAGTCGGCATCAATGAAATGCGCCGCCATTATGCGAATTACCTGAAAGGATTGCCCAATATCAAAGAGTTTCGCAACAAACTGGTGACTTTAAAAACAGAAGAAGAGATCAATGAAGTGTTTGATGATATTGCCCGAACTTATAGTGGGCATGAATTTGAGAAAACTCCAATTGAACTGGTCAATTATCATGAGAAGTGCCCGGTGTAGGGTCGGGGCGCTGCAAGCGACCTGAACCGTAGCAGCTAAAACAATTTATCCAAAATCTTTTCATCCAGTTTCTCCAATGTTCTTGTGCTGATTTCGTCAGAATTTAACCCTGTGCATGAGTAAAATAGCTCTTTAGCACAGAGGGTTCCGTTTCGCTGGCCCATATAATCCGGATAGGAGGAATAAGGCCAAATCATGGGGCCCTTTACTAGTCCTGCAACAACAGGGTTTTGATGTATATAATGAAAACACTGCTCAAAATAGCTTAGCCTTGATCCGTTATGTGTTTCACTAAGCATCTTTGCCTTCGTCTTTTGTTGAAATAAAGACCCTGTCGTTTTATTTTGCTTATTAATAGCCTGTGAATAACTGCTGAGTAAAATTCCAATCCGGTAAGCCAATTCCTGCATTTGCTTGTCTGCAAATGAACCTCTGCTCTTCAGCCCATCGTCATTAGCTCTGAGTAAAAAATGAAAATGATTTGGCATCAGGCAGTAAGCAACAATCTCTGAAAAAGGAAGCAACTGTTCCCTTGCTTTTTGCAGAAAGAACAGGTAATTCCTTTCACTAAAGAAAATCACCTGACGATTATTTCCTCTGTTATACACATGGTAAAATTCTCCCTGAACAAAATTCATATTGATTGTCTATAGGTAAATTAATCAGGGTTCAGGCCGCTTTAGCGTCCCGACCCGGTTTTTAAGCCCAATAATTTTTCATCAATTCACTAGACCAATCAGGCTGACGAATCTCAGCAGCAGGCAAAAATTCTTTCATTACCGGTTTGATATCAAGAATGGGTGTGCCGTCAATTGCGTCTAAATATTTTACCCAAATTTTATTGCCCTCTCTTTTCACCAGTTCAACAATAGTAAGCCCGATGCTGTTAGGCCGGTCTTTTTTTCGTTGGGCAAAAATGCCGACTTCAGGCCAGTTTGTATTTCCCCTTGGATGATACTTATAAACAGCTTTTGATTTATCTGCTTTATCAAAATAAAAGATGATCTCCAGGTGTGAGAAATCGTCAATGCCATTGAAAGCATCTGCAGGTACTTCATCGGCTAATTCAATTTCACTCACGATGCTCCCCCAGTAATCATCGCTCTGGTCAGTCCTTGTATTTCTTACGAAGGCCAATGGTCTTAAAATAATATCCATGTAGATTATTTAAAGTTTTTAATCAGCCCGATGATAGAAACAAGCAACCAGGTTCCTTCCAGTATAACAAACGGCCAGTAATTGATAAGCCATGAAGCATAACAGGCCAGCCCGGCGCCAACAATGTTCAACAGGAAGAACAATTTGCCCTTCCCATTTATCCATCCGAAGATGCTGCAGAAATAAGCCAGCAGTATCAATCCTACACCAGCTGTGCCGACAATATCATTGTAGTTCATCCGGCTATTTTTTGTTTATGGCTTCCAGTACATCTTTACTCATGGGGGAAATGGATGCGCCGAAGTAATTGGTCAGCACTCCTTCTTCGTTAATGATGTATTTGCAAAAATTCCAGGATGGCGGTTTGTTGTTCCATCCGTTCTGTGTGGAATCTGTCAGCCATCTATAAACAACGTTCTGGCTCTCTCCTTTTATTACAGCGCTTTTTTTCATTAATGGAAAGTTAACACCAAAATTAGCTTTACAGAATTGCGCTATCTCTTCATCAGTTCCCTTTTCCTGTTGTTTAAAATCGTTGGCGGGAAATCCGATTACCAGCAGTTTGTCTTTATGCTGTTCATAAAGTTTTTGAAGGTCTTCATATTGTTCTGTGTAGCCGCAATCACTGGCGGTATTCACCAGCATCAGCTTTTTACCTTTCAGCGTTGCAAAGTCAAGCGAATCGCCATTATTCAATATGCCCTTTAATGTGTAGAAAGATACAGGCGGTTGTTTCTGCTCGTTCTTTAGTTCTGTCACATTCTTTCCCCGCAACTTTGCCCACCACATCCAGACCGGGTAGATGGCTTTCAGCACTTTTTGACGATAGGTCATATTCTTTGAATTTCGGTTAGCAATTTCTACATACACGGCAAAAGCGGCAACCAATACCAATAAAACAATGAAAAAACGTTTTAGCTTTTTCATCTGATCACCCATTTAAACAGTTTCAGTTTTCCTTTGAACGGCGGATATTTGATATTGGGGTCAAACCAGGTCGGTGTTTTCATCACAGCCTTTTTATGACTGAATGTGTCAAAAGAGTATTTGCCATGATAACAACCCGTGCCGCTGAACCCCCGGCCACCAAACGGCAAATGATGATTGGTCAGGTGCCAGCTTGAATTGTTCACACAACTGCCGCCTGCCGGAACTGCCTCCAACCACTCGTTCTCTTTTTTCCTGCTCGATGTATAGATATAAAAGGATAACGGATTGGGATGTTTATCAATCACCGCCTTTGCCTCTGCTGATGTAGTAAATGGAATGACGGGCAGCACCGGTCCAAATATTTCATCCTGCATCACCGGCGCATCCAATGGTACATCCGTTAGCACAGTTGGTTCAATAAAAAGTTTGTCTTTATCCGTTCTTCCTCCGTATACTTTAGTCCCGGTTGTTAAGTATGCCGCTACCCTGTTGAACTGCTTTTTATTAATGATCTTTCCATAGTTATAGCTGTCTTCCGGATTGGCTGTAAAGAATTCAGGTATCGTTTCTTTCATCGCTTCAATGAATTTCTCCTTCACCGATTCATGCACCAGCACATAATCCGGAGCTACACACATCTGCCCGGCATTGGAAAACTTGGCAATGGCAATTCGCCGGGCTGCCACTTTAATATTTGCATCGCTTTCCACAATGCAGGGGCTTTTGCCTCCCAGCTCAAGGGTTACAGGCACTAATCGTTCTGCGGCCATTTTATAAATGATCTTGCCCACTTCTGTACTGCCGGTATAAAACACATGATCAAAAGAAAAATTATTCATCATCGCCGGAATTACCGAGGCCCCGTCTCCCTGCACATATAAGATGTACTCTTGTGGAAATACATCTTCTATAATCTTTTTCATGACAGCATCCGTAGCAGGTGCAAATTCACTAGGCTTAAGCACCACACAATTACCCGCAGCAATGGCGCCGATCAGGGGGTTGATCAATAACTGAAAAGGATAATTCCATGGGCCGATTACTAAAACAACACCCAATGGTTCTTTCATTACCCGGCTGCGGGAAGGAAGGTTCAATAAATTGGTTCCTGCCCTCTCAGGCCTCATCCAACTGCGAAGATTCCTCAAAGCGGCATTCAGTTCAGCAATCACCATCCCCGTTTCGGTCACCCAGCTTTCTTCCGGGCTTTTCTTAAGGTCGGTATGCAGGGCGTCATACAGGTCTTGCTCATGGCTCAGGATAGAGGCTTTCAGCTTCTTTAACTGCTCTTTTCGAAAAGTATAGGACCGGGTGGCTCCGCTGTTAAAATATTGGCGCATTTTTTCCAGGCTGGATATATCTGCCATTAATTCTAATTTTATACCAAGGTAAGCAAATATGACTGATGAATATTTCATGATGCAGGCATTGAAAGAAGCCAAAAAAGCTTTCAGCGACGATGAAATCCCTATCGGGGCGGTTGTTGTTGTCAATGAAAAAATCATTGCAAGGGGTCATAATATGACTGAGCGGCTGAACGATCCCACTGCCCATGCAGAAATGATTGCACTTACTTCTGCTTTCAACTTGCTTGGCGCTAAATATATTCCTGAAGCAACCTTATATGTAACAGTAGAACCTTGTTTTATGTGCGCCGGCGCTATTTACTGGAGCAAGGTTGGAAAAATTGTGTATGGCGCAGATGATGAAAAAAACGGATACAAAAAAACTGCCGGAACCAACTGGCCTTTTCACCCAAAGACGGAACTGATAAGAGGTGTGCTGCAGGACGAATGCGCCAAACTGATGAAGGATTTTTTCAAATCAAAAAGATAGTTGTGGCTAAAAGTGTAAATCCGAAAGCTATCGGATCAAAAAAAGTAACTACTACTCATCCCCGGACCGGCAGCCAGTTTAATATTGATGATGAAGTCTATCAGCCATTCAAGGCAGCCATCCTGCAAAGCCTGAAAGGAAGCAAGGGAAAAACGTTTTCAGACCTGACCGATGATGTGATAAAGATCATCCGCAAAAAAATGCCGGGTTTTAAAAAGTCCATTCCCTGGTACACTATCTCCATCCGGCTTGACCTGGAAACAAGGGGGATCGTGGAGACTTTTACTGAAAAAGGAAAAAAACTGAACAGGCTTGCGAAATAAGAAACAATCATTTTATGCTGTCTTTATTTCAACACTTGCATCTTAAATTTGTTATTCTTAAAAAGAATTAATTCATTTCCCCGTTTATTCACCCCTTTAGGTGATATGGGGGCAAACATTTTTACTATGGCATTTTCATTACATCCCCTTCCATATGCACATGATGCGCTGGAACCGCATATTGACACAGCAACCATGCAGATACACCATGGCAAGCACCACCAGGCCTACGTTGACAACCTGAACAAGGCGATTGCTGGAACAGAACATGAAAATAAATCCCTGGAAGAACTGGTGGAATCGGCTGGAGCCATTTCCCCCGCTGTTCGAAATAATGGCGGTGGCCATTGGAACCACACTTTTTTCTGGAACAGTTTATCCGCCAATGGTGGCGGCGCACCAACCGGAAAACTTGCTGATGCTATTAACGATGCTTTTGGCTCATTTGATGAATTCAAAACAAAATTTGCCGCAGCAGGTATGACGAGGTTTGGCAGCGGTTGGGCATGGCTGATTATTAAAAAAGACGGCAAGCTGGATATTACATCAACTCCCAATCAGGATAACCCGCTGATGGATGTAGCAGAAAATAAAGGCGTGCCGCTGCTGGGTGTGGATGTGTGGGAGCATGCTTATTACCTGAAATACCAGAACAAAAGAGCTGATTATCTTGCCGCCATCTGGAATGTGATTGACTGGAACAGGGTGGCAGAGAGGCTTGATTGAGTGCAGTAAACAATATCTCTTATAGAAAACGCCCCGCAAACCGGGGCGTTTTCATTTCTATCAGTATGTTTTATTTGCATTTTTTAGCTCATTCTTCTCATGGAACAGGGTCATACCCGCTACCTCCCCAGGGATGGCAACGACTGATACGTTTTATCGCCAGCCACATCCCTTTAAAAACGCCGTGCTTCTTTAATGCTTCTGCTGCATAATGTGAACAGGTAGGAGTATAACGGCATTTAGGTCCCAACCAGGGAGAAATGACCCATTGATAAATTTTTATCAAAGCAATGAAAGGCAGGCTTAATATGCGCAGAAATGTTTTCAAACAGGTTCCGCAATAATTTTAGGAAAGCGATCAATCATTTTTTTAACCGCCTCAAATACGATGTCACGGGTTGGCATGGTGGCTCCGGTATAAATAAGAAATATACTCATTTGCCTTCCCAATGCAGTCAGTTTATCTTTCAAATCTCCATTTTGCAATCGCCAGGCTTCCCGGGTTAGCCGTTTTATCCTGTTGCGGTCCACTGCTTTTTTAAAATCCCGTTTGCTTACACTTACGCCAAACTGAAGCGGAACGGAACCGGTTGTATGTAAAAGATATTTTGCCCTGAAAAGAATCGTTGAGATTTTATATCCTTTTGCAAACAGTTCATCAATCTGCTTCCGGCTTTTCAACCGCTCTTCTTTACCAAGTGTAAATTTCTTCTCCACTTTACAAAAATAAAATAGTCCCCCGATTCATCGGGAGACCATTTAAATAATCTAATCTCGCCCAATACGGGACAGAAACTATTTTAGCTTACTCTCATCGGAAACCGACAGTTTCTTCCGGCCTTTGGCACGGCGGCTGGCCAATACCTTGCGGCCATTGGCAGTTGCCATACGCTTACGAAAGCCATGTACTGTCTTGCGGCGCTTACGATGAGGTTGGAAAGTACGTTTCATTTTTATCTCTTTTTTCCGTTTTATGAAATGCGGCCGGGAGAACGGACCAGGTTTCAGGTTTCACCAGCAAATCACCACACTTGCTGTTTGTGAAAGGACGGCAAAGGTAAGGGAAGCAGGTCAGAAGTACGAAGCAGGAAGTATGAAATTTGCAGTGAAAGTCAGATGCCTGAGAACCAGCCTGTTTATACTCCTAAATCAAGATGTTTGGACTGAACAGACTGCCCGAAGAAAAGGGCCGTATGGTTATCAAAATCCGCTGTTGAATCAGTCGTGTAAAAATCTCTTTGCCCTTTTTTACTGCAACGGGTTTCTATTTCAGGGTGGCGGGCCAGGTAATCGGCCAGGCTTTCTGCTACGATTTCCCCCTGCGACAGAAGCTTTACTCCCACAGGAAGATATTCTTCAATTTTTTCCCTGAGCAGCGGGTAATGAGTGCAGGCCATCAGCAAGACATCAATATTCTCTCCTTTTTCAAAGATGTTATGCATATTCTTTTTTACAAAAAACTCTGCCCCATGAGAATGTTGCTCATTGTTCTCTACCAGCGGCACCCACATGGGACAGGCTTCCTGAAATACTTTTACATCGGGGAAAAACTTTGCAATTTCCATAGGATATGATTCCGATGCCACCGTGCCGGTTGTTGCCAGTATGCCTACTTCTTTGGTTTCTGAAAAATTACCGATGATCTCGGCTGTTGGCCTTATCACCCCCAGCACCCGTTTATCCGGCGCTATTTTAGGAAGGTCGTTTTGCTGTATTGTTCTCAATGCTTTTGCGGAAGCAGTATTGCAGGCCAATATCACCAATGAGCACCCTTGCTGAAAGAACCATTCCACGCATTGCAGCGTGTAGTGGTAAACCGTATCAAAGGAACGGTTGCCATAAGGCGCCCGGGCATTATCGCCCAGGTAGAGGTAATCATACTGCGGAAGTTTGTGAACGATCTCTTTCAGCACAGTAAGGCCGCCATAGCCGGAATCAAATACTCCAATAGGATTTTGAGATGCCATACGCAAAAATAAGATGCCGGTCTTGTTTGCCTCATAAATAAAAAAAGTCCCGCTTCTGGCGGGACATCCAATCTTAAGTCAATGAATTTATTTAATTCCCTGTTTTAGGTGTAGCTGGTTTATTGGCAGGTGGGTTTTGGTTGGGCAATTTGATACCCAACTTGGCCAATACCAGCAACGAAATATCATCTGCTTCAGGGGCTATCAGGAAGACATCGGTACTCATCACATGAGTATATCCTTTTTCTTTGGCTACCTGCTCAATGGCTTTTTTTGCTTTAGCGTAGTAAGGCCTCAAAAACTCCTGTTGTTTGGCCTGGTAAACCTGTTGAATATTATTGTCTGCATTGCCCAATATTGCCTGCAGGTCCTGAATTTCTTTCAGCATTAACCCTTTCACCTGCGGAGAAAGCTTTTTGGTAGTATCAGCATAGGCAGCCACTTTTTCATTGTATTGTGTCTGCTTATATTCATACTGGGGAAGAATAGAGTCTTTTACAAACTGCTGACCCACGGTATCCATATTCACTTTTTCGGGGGCCAGTTCGGGCATCACTGCCACCACATCATCAATGCGGATATAAGCAATTTTTTGAGCAGAAATGTTGCCGGCTATCAGCAATCCAACCGCTGCAATCAGTACGTGTAATTTTTTCATGAGTGTTATTTTACTTTTCAATTAACCCGCAGTACGGGCTTTTTATTAGCTTTTAAAAGATTAAACCTGAGATTATTTGGTTGCGTTGACAGGAATCTTTTAACATCCTGAGTCTTGTCATTTTACCCCCAGATCTTTCAGCACATCTTCGCTCTTGTCCAGTTTGGGGTCGGCAAAGATAATGGTAATTCCTTCGCTTTTATCCAGTACTAAATCATAGCCCCGGCTCACCGCCATTTTCTGAACAGCATTGTACACTTTATCCTGTATCGGTTTTACGAGTTCCTGCCTTTTTTTAAACAGATCCCCTTCAAAACCAAAGCGTTTGCGCTGCAGGTCCCTTAGGTCCTTTTCCTTATTAAAGAGCTGATCCTCCCTTTTTTTTCTCAGTTCATCACTTAGCATTACCTGTTCGGCCTCATATGCTTTATACATATTGTCCAGTTCGGTTTGCTTGCCATCAATGTCCTTCTGCCATCCCGCTGCAATATCATCCAGTTGCTTTTGAGCGGCTTTATAATCAGGCATCTTATCCAGAATATACCTCGTATCAATGATGGCAAATTTCTGAGAAAAGCTTATCACAGAAAATCCCATCAGGAAAGCAAGCAGGAAAATCTTTTTCATAAAAAGCATTTATTGATTAAATAATTTTAGTGCCTGTCCGCATGTATGAACCGTATATATTTTTTACCACATAGGAACATAGAAACATAGGTTTCACATAGATTTTCTATGTGTTTTCTTCTGCTGTGTGCTATGTGTCTATGTGGTTCCATTAATAGGTTGCTACATGAGGATAGTCAATATAATTTTTCTCCGTGTTGGTTACTCTGGCTCATATCCCAGCATAAAGGTAAAGCGGGCCGCTGCTTTCAGGCCTGATTGACCCGGCTGCAAACGGTCAAGCCCGATACCATAGTCAAATCCCAGCAAGCCAAACATTGGCAGGAAAAAACGCATGCCCACACCTACACTGCGGCGCAACTTAAAAGGATTGTAGTCTTTGTAATTGTACCATCCATTGGCTGCTTCAAAAAAGGTTAGCGCATAGATAGTGCTGCTCGGATTGGTTACCAGCGGGAACCTCATCTCCAATGTGTATTTATTAAAAATGGTAAAGAACTGACTGGCATTTTGCTGATCCGGGTTTACGGTGGTGTTTGATGACTGATAAACAGGATAGCCACGATGTGCTACGATATCATAACCCAGTAAACCGAAGTTGTTGGTAAGTCCCGCATCTCCCACCTGGAATCTTTCAAATGGAGAGTAATCCAGCTTATCGGTATAGCGGCCCATGAAGCCATATTTGGCTGCCATCTTCAATACAAACTGCCGGTTCTTTTCAGCTCCCAGCGGTTTTCCGATAGGTACATACCATTCTGCATTGAACTTCCATTTATGATACTCGGGGTTTTTATACTTGTCGTCTGAATTTGCAATGTTTTTATTAAACAAAGAATAGGGTGGTGTGAACTGCACACTGGCTAAAAAATTAGAGCCGCTTACCGGATAAATGGGATTGAAAACAGAAGAACGTTGCAGGGCAATCTTGAAACTTACGTTGTTGGATGTGCCGTTTTTAAAATTCTGATCAAAAATGGGATAGTTGCGCAGTTTGTATTGAGTGAAATTTACCGAATACACCAGGCTGAAATAATCATCCGGCCACTTCAATTGCTTGCCCAGTGAAACACTCAACCCTGTTGTTCTTAAAAAATTGGTATCTGACCTTGCCCGGTCTATTTGGCCGGTGTATGGATCAAAAGCATTGGAATATTTACTGTTATTGATACCAATGGTCAATGAATTTCTTTTTTTGCCTCCCAGCCAGGGTTCGGAAAAAGAGAAACTGTAAGACCGGTAAGCCCGGCCGTTGGATTGCACCCGCAGGCTCAACTTTTGACCATCACCTGTAGGCAATGGATCCCAGGATGATTTTTTGAAAATATTCTTAATAGAGAAATTGTTGAAGGTAACGCCCAATGTTCCCGTAAGGCCAACACCGCCACCCCATCCGGCTGATAGTTCTAACTGATCAGAAGATTTTTCTTCCAGTTTCCAGTTGATGTCAACGGTTCCGTCTTCTGAATTAGGAACAACACCGGGATTGATAGTTTCCTGGTTAAAGAACTGGAGATTGGCCAATTCTCTTTGTGAACGGATCAGGTCAGAACGGCTGAACAGTTCTCCGGGAATAGTCCGCAGTTCCCGGCGGATTACATGGTCTTTTGTTTTGTCATTGCCCGCAATGGTGACATTCTTGATTCTTGCCTGCGGCCCCTCCATAATTCTTATTTCATGATCAATGGTATCGTTGTACACAGCTGTTTCTACCGGTTCAGCACGGAAGAAAAGATAACCATCATCCATGTACAGGCCGCTGATATCACCACCTTCCTGTGCAGCTTCTTTGCCCAGGCGCTTATTCAGGATAGCGATATTATATACATCTCCTTTGTTGATACCAAGAATAACGTTCAGCAGCGAATCGGAATATTTGGAATTCCCTTTCCACACAATATTTCCGAAATAGTATTTGTGGCCTTCGTCTACTTTAAAGTCAATATTCATATTCCCTTTCCTGGTGGAATATGTGGCAGTGTCAGTTATCTGCGCATCACGGTAACCGATGGAGTTGTAATAATCAAGTATTTTCTCCCTGTCTTCTGCAAATTTTTTAGCATCAAACTTGGCGCCGCTTAGTTTGAATTTGAACCAGGGGTCAATCAGTTTTTTGGTTTTGCTGATAGAAAGAAAACCCCAGTCTTTGATATAGCTGCTGAAATCGTATTTGTTTTTTGTGCCAAAGGGGCTCGGTATCACTCCCTGATCGGGCCGAAGGGTGATCTTGCTCATTTCTTTGGTGCCCTTCATTTGTTTTTTCAGGCGAAGTCCGTCTACAGTACTATTGCCATAAAAGCTGATCTCATTGATCTTTACTTTTTCACCTTTGTCAATGTAAATCGTCAGTGCAGTAGAATTGACAAATGATGAATCCGGTTTTTCTTCTATACGCACCTGCACATTTCGGTATGCTTTCTCCTGGAAAAATTTAGTGACCTTTTCTTTTATTTCCCGCCGGGTGTTTTCCGTAATGATAGTTTGCTTGGCCAGATTAATTTTGGCCATCAGGTCTTCTTCCTCTGTTTTTTTAATGCCAATGAATTTAAAATTTCCGAGACGGGGCCGTTCCTGCAAGCTTACTTCCACCCACACCCTGCTTTCTTCCACTTTGGTTACATATACTTTTACATTGGAAAAAAGTTTTTGACGCCACAGGCTGGCGATGGATTTTGCAAAAATATCTTCGCCGGGATGCATGAACTTGTCACCCGGCTGCAGGTTGGCAATGGAATAAACAATAGAACTGTCAAGGAATCTAATGCCGGTGATGTTTACTCCTGCAATGGTATATTCCTTGGGAACCCGGGCATTCTTCCATTCCAATAATTTGGGATCAAGAGAAGTAGGCTTGGTTGTATCCGCATCTTGCGCACACAGGGTAATAACGGATAAAAGCGTCAGCAGCGTAATACCACAAAGTCTTCGTAAAATTAATTGCATGATTGATTGTTCAAAGTCGGTCTTGGGTTACATCAGATCTTTCTTACCGGTTGCTTTTCAAGCCAATTGGGCCGGTTTGGGCGGCAAAATAACGGGAAATATTTGAAGTCTTTGTTAAAGAAAAGCGGGAATCAGGTCATATTAGCTATAAAAGTCAAATTAATCATACAGAAGAGTCTTTCCAGAAGCAAAAGTCGCTGATTTGTATAGGGTTTTGCCAGCCTTGTCTCATTTGACCTATTTGACTAACTGACTAACTGATCACTGGTTTTTCCAAACCTTCTTTCCCTGGCCTGGTAGTCCAGAATGGCCTCATAGAGATTTTCCTTTCGGAAATCGGGCCATCTTACGTTGGTAAAGTATAATTCGGCATAAGCCAGCTGGTATAACAGGAAATTACTGATTCTGAATTCACCACTGGTACGGATCATCAGTTCCGGGTCGGGGAAATTGCCGGTACACAGATAGTGTTGCAGGGTATCCTGGTCAATTTCCTCCAATTGCAGTTTGTTTTGCTTAACCTCATGGGCAATATTCTTTACGGCATTCAGCAGTTCCCAGCGGCCGCTGTAGCTTAGCGCCATAATCAGGTTAAGCCCTGTATTGTCTTTGGTTATTTCCAGGGCCTCGTTTAGTTCTTTGCGGGCATATTCGGGTAACATATTCATGTCCCCGATCATGTGCAACCGGATATTGTTTTTGTCAAGACTATCCACTTCTTTACGGATTGTGCTGACCAGCAACTCCATCAGCCCTACCACTTCATACTCCGGCCGGTCCCAGTTTTCTGTAGAAAAAGCATAAAGGGTGAGGTATTCAATTCCCAGTTCGGCGCAACCTTCCACAATGTTCCGCACACTTTCCACTCCGTGAAAATGGCCAAAAAGCCGGTCTTCGCCTTTCTCTTTGGCCCAACGTCCATTACCATCCATGATGATGGCTATATGGCGGGGAAGTTTGTTTTTATCAATTTGATCAAGCAAGTGTGACATGGGGTCTGTTAAGAAACAAGAACAAATGTACTAAGGAATAAAAGATGGCAAGAAAAAGAGGTTGTGCTGATAAAGCACAACCTCTGGTAAAATTTTGGATAGATACTTTTAATTTCTGCCCCACACAGCCACTCTTGCTCTTCCTCTTGCAAAACCTTTTGTCTCGTAGGTAAATTCAATTTTGGTAAGGTGGCGGAGTCCCCCGTTCATATCTATCACCCGGCTTTCACTGCCCTGTGCAAAACGGAACCTCATGGAAACATCCTGCATTTCTCCATTATCAAAATAAATTTTCATGCTGTACATTTTCAACGGACCATCCGTTATTTTTAATTTGATCTGGCGGACATCATCCTTCCAGTTTCCAAAATGAATGACATCATGATCGACCCCAAAGCCTACATTTTTATCTTCCAGAAAAAACCAGTCTCCGGGCTTTGCGCTGGTCGTTTTTGTACTCTTCAATGTTGTAAAACTGAAAAGGGCTGCTACAACGGAGAATAATAATAAAGTTTTTGTCAGGCGCATACAAATAAGTGTTTAGGTGAATGAATAGTTTTAGTCACAGACTTTGGCGTGTCTGCTATGGTTTAATTTCTTTACGAAATAATAACAAATTCTGAAACCAGCGCTACTACTAACAGGTGATTTTTCTTCCCCCCTGCATTTTTATTATTTAGCTGTGGGGCACTTGTACGACTGCAGGTTAAAAGTAAGATGCACCATGGCGGTTACAAACTGGTCTTTCTGTTTGCTGTTGCCACGCTGGCGGTCTATGATGCCTATCGGTTCTCCGATTTCATATGACCTGTCATACAGCAATTGTGCATTGGAGGTACTGCCATCGGGATTGAGTGGGAATACAGCCGGGTCTACATACGTTGTGCTCACATCATCCAGGTAGTCCGTATTCGTAAAGCGATGTAATACTTCAAATGCAATATTAATCCGTGAATTCAAAGCATATTTAACCCCTCCGCCGAACGGGATGCTGATACCCATAGAACTGTATTGCTTCCGGTCGGGATATAAACTGCTGCCTTGTCCCTCAGTTCCCAGCGGGCGAAGTTGAATTTTTTCCCCTCTTAAGTAAGCATACGGATCATAAGAAAAAATGCCGACACCCAGGGTGATATAAGGGGTGAAACTGTATTGTGGCTCCCCGGGCATAAACCGGAAAAAATTAAAGTCCCCCTGCAATGTAAGCTCCCATACCTTGCTGTTAAAGCTCAGGTTGCGCTGATACATATAGCTATTATGCGTATTGTATTGATCTGAATAGCCTAATTGTGCAAAACTGGCGCCTATCCGTACAGCAATATAATTGCCAAGATTTTTGCGGAAGAAAGCAGTGGCGGCAAGTTTGGCCCTGTTGAGCCGGGCTTTGGTGTTCAGGTCACCAAAATAATGACTGGCCCCAACGCCAAATCCAAACTCGCCTTCCTGCACCACGGCATCCTGGGCCTGTAGCTGGCGGGCACTGATCAGGGAAAGGGTTGTGAGAACAACTGCAACAATATTCTTTTTCATCATAACTGTAAATAATAGTCCGGAGGTCAATTAGAACGTTAAAAATAGTATTTTCTTATTATTAGAAGGGTAATTAGTTGCGCTTATCAAGCCCCCAGGTGAGTTTATTACGGAGGGTTTGTAGGAAGTTATTCTCGCTCAGACGTACCAGGCTGATGCTGAAATCCTCTTTTTTAACAGCCAGCTGCACATTTTTGCTTACGATCTCCCTACGGGAGTCCAGGGCGCAAATAATCTGTTCGGACCGGCTTTCAATCTCAAATGAAATAATATTGTTATCCGGAACGATAATGGGTCGCACATTCAGGTTATGGGGGGCCACCGGGGTTATCACAAAACTCCCCGATTCCGGAAACACAATCGGGCCATTGCAACTCAGCGAATATCCGGTAGACCCGGTTGGGGTTGCCACTATCAGCCCATCTGCCCAATAGGTATTTAAAAACTCACCATTGAGGTAAGTATGGATCTTTATCATGGAAGCCACATCTCTTTTATGCAGAGAAAACTCATTAAGACCATAGGGAACTTCTCCAAAAAGGGGCATGTCAGCATCAAGATGAATCATGGTTCTCCTGTCGATGACGCAAGTGCGTTGTGCAATAGCTTTTACTGCAGTTTTTACTTCCTCCCGTCCAATACTGGCTAAAAATCCGAGCCTGCCAAAATTGATCCCCATGATGGAGATATTCTTGTTGCGGACAAGGGTTACTGTATCCAGCAAGGTGCCATCACCTCCCAGGCTGATGATGAATTCAATTTCTTCCGTCAGGTCGGCTGATGAAGAAAAGGTTTCCGTATCAGCCGGCAGATTGATACTTCCATTGATCTGCTCAAAAAAAGGATGGAAAACGACTGGCTTTATTTTTTGCTTTGTCAGTTCATCAAAAAACAACTGTACATCCTTACGCTGTCCTTCTTCCATCACCCGGCTGTAAATAGCTGCCTTCATAATATAATTTAGAAGATAGACTTCTTGTGTAAAAATAGCCCGTTTTCACCTAACTGGTTAAAGCTATATTCCACCTTAAGGGTAATATCATAAAACGTAACGATATCAATGCCGAAGCCCCCGGACCAGAGCATTTTATTGGAAAGCAAATTATCCCCTGGCTGCGGATTATGTACATAACCGGTATTGCCAAATACTTTTCCGACAATGCGGAATGGTATCCGGAAAGGTTCCTTCCCTTTTTTTAGTTGTGGAACTTTCACTTTGAAGTTTATTAATTCATGGCTGAGGGTAGATTTCAAATAACCGCCAGCCACTCCATCAATCACATAGTATTCATAGCCCTGCATGACAGCATCTCCATATCCGAGAAACTGCTGGTGGGAATAAGGTTGTTTAAATGGTGCTTTCAGGCTTGCGTAGAGATTGAGGTTAAAAAACATTTTATTGCTCAAATGCCAGGTACCGGATCCTTTTAAAGCGATTTGCCACAAATTGACGTTTTTATTAAAGCCTCTTTTCGCAAAAGACGCCTGCAGTGCATATCCTTTGGTGGGATAAGGGATAAAATCAACATCAAAATAGGTAAGCGTATAAAACAGTTCGGGATAACTGACCCGGTGGTTGCCGCTTTGAAAATAAGAAGGGTTCAGCGCCACTACGGTATCCTGCACTTCACGGGTGGTATAAGAAATTCCAAAACTATGACGGGTTTTTATTTTTCTCCGATAGGTAAATTGTGCAAATCCATTGGCGAAGTTGTTTAAAAAGACATTATCATCTTTTATAAATACCTGCTTGTCGTTGATCGTATTATAATTCACTTCTTTGTTCTTGCCGGTTGTAAAACCCGCGGCCAGGCCCCATTTTAATTTTTTATCGATATATGGCCGTTCATAATTCAATGCAAACTGCCGGGTATAACCAAACCCGATTGTTCCCCGTATCTTATCGTTCCTGCCTGTTGCGTTGTAATACCTGAGTTTGACACCAAGGTTTACCCGGCTCAGATCAGCCTTTTGCTCCACTATCCATTGGTTCAGGTTACGGTCAACAGGTTTAAAATAAAGGCTTGGAAATAAATACCATCTCTCTTTTACATCAACATGGATACCGGTGTTGTTTCCTTCCATCGTTTTTGCCGCCACGACAACGGAATGGAAAAGAGATAAATTCATCAGTTGCAGCCGGGCATCTTCCATTTTTTTTACCAGGGCTTTCATAGTGTACTGTTCCCCTTTTGCAAAAGGTATTTCCCGGAGAATGATAAAAGGTTTTGTTTTCCTGTTTCCGGTAATGGTTATTTCACCGACTGTAATTAGCGAAGTATCTGCCCGGGCTGTAGTATCAGCAGCAGGTTGGGCCAGGGAGGCAAAGGCATTTACAAGCAATACTGTTACTCCGAAATAATATTTTATTCTTTGCTGCGTCATTCATTTTGCAATAATTATTGCGGGTCATATCTTCAGGTAGTTCATCAGGTTGTCGTAGTTGCTGCGCAGTTCGTTGGTATAAAGTTCTTCGCCAAAAAAGTATTTCACATTGTATTCATGGCGCTGAAAAGCAGCTACAACATCCGAAATGTCCGGCTTATTAATACGCAGGGTAACCTGCATCATACCGGTTTCAGGATCATTAGAAGTATTTAACTGGGTGATTTGCGCATCGGTGGTTTCCACCAGCTTGCTGATATCATTAAAGGAATACTGGTTGCTTTCCATTTCCAGTACAATCAAACCGCCGGGTTCACTCAGGCTCATGAATTCAGAAGAAAATTTCAGCAGGTCATTGTATGCAACAGTTCCGGTCAGTTCATTTTCTTCTGAAACAACCGGCACCACACTCAACCCGTTATCAGCTGCCAGTTGTACGGCCTTCAGAAAGTGTTCGTCTTCCTTTACAGATATATTGGAAAAAGATTGTTCCAGTGCATCAAGGGATGAGTTATCATTTTCTGCCTGCAAAAGATCCTGCTCACTGATAATCCCAATAAATTTATCTCCATCCACCACCGGCAGATGGGCTACATGGCTTTCATTCATCATTTCCAATGCCTGGTATACCTTGTCATGAAGGCGCAGGAAAGGGAGCGATTGGGAGGAGAGTTCACGGGTTAACATGGATAGCGGCGTTGTTTTTCAATAAGACCCCAACCATCAGCCAACTGTTGCAGGCTCATTGAGTTTTTTTAAAAATTTATGCAGTATAGCATTGAATTCATCCGGCACTTCCATCATCGGCGCATGACCACATTTGTCAACAAAATGCAGTTCACTATTCGGAATCAGCTTATTGAACTCCTGCGCTACAAATGGCGGGGTGATGGTGTCATTGTTTCCCCAAACCAATAATGTAGGATGTTTGACCTGATTGAGTTCCTCACCCAGATTATTCCGGATAGCGCTTTTTGCCAAAGCAATAATCTTAATTGCTTTTATGCGGTTATTAGTAATACTGTACACTTCATCCACTAATTCCTTGGTAGCTGTTTTGGGATCGTAAAATGTCAGTTCTGTTTTCTTTTTGATGTATTCATAATCTCCCCGTTTGGGATAGCTGTCGCCCATCCCATTTTCGAATAAACCGGAACTGCCGGTAAGTATCAGCGATTTTATCCTTTCCGGGTGTTTGAGTGTGTGTACCAGCGCCACATGTCCTCCTAATGAGTTGCCAAGCAAATGCACTCCTTTGTAATCCCGGGCTTCGAGGAATCGATGAACATATTTAGCCAGCCCACCCACAGAAGTATGCAGAATATCCATGTCCAGCAAAGGAAGGATGGGTACCACCACTTTTGTGTGTTTCCGGAAATATTCAATCAGTGGTTCAAAATTACTGAGCGCTCCGAACAGGCCATGCAGCAGCACCAATGGTTCTCCATCGCCTTCTTCTAAAAACTTAAATTTATCGTGCTGTTTTATTTCGTACTCCATGGCAATCAGTTCGGTTATTTGCACTTACGGATTCAAGGGCTAAAATAGTCGTTTTCGGGCAAAAAATCAGCGGATTGGCTTATAAACGAACAATGAGGACAAATACGGGAAGATTATAGTGAGGATATCTCCCCGGCAACATGCTCAAAGAATTTTTCCAGTTCAGCAAACATATCCTTGAAGATAGGAATAACGGCCCCCATACCATTGATAACCTTTGGCCCCCAGGGCTGAACAAAAGAATAGGTAACAGATTTATTTATTGTTTCCGGCTGAAGCAGTTGCATGTTTTCTGCATAAAAAAGTAAAACGCTGAATACAATCGTATAGAGCGCAACATAAAAAACAATACCTCCCAGTTTGTTCACCCAGCCCAGCATCGCTATCTCTGCAGTTCTTTCAATGGCTTTCGCACCCCAGCGTATCAACAGTACAACAATCAAAAAAACCGCAACAAACGAAATTAGCGGCAGCCACTCTTCTGAAACATTTACATTTCGCCCGATATAGCCGGCCACCACCGCAGAAAGTTTCATGGCAGCTGCCAGACCGATGATAATAGCAACAAGAGAAAACAAACCTACTATGAGGCCACTGCGGTAACCTTGTAAAGCAGCGAGCACAATAAGCACAGCGTAAATGATGTCGAGGAGCATGTGGTGGTTTTGCCTGTTAAAACGGAAAGCGCCCTGAAGTTAATGCTAAGGATTTGCTAACAAAACCGCAAATGTCTTTAACTATTTTGCCAACAACTCTTTCACCAATGCAGAAATTGTTTTTCCATCTGCTTTACCCGCCAGTTGTTTAGTGGCAGCGCCCATCACTTTGCCCATATCGGCCGGAGATGAAGCGCCAACAGTCACTATAATTTTTTCCAGTTCTGTTTTTATTTCGTCCGCTGACATTTGTTTGGGCAGGAATTTTTCAATCACAGCAATTTCTTCTTCTTCCTTTTTGGCCAGGTCGGGCCTGTTTTGCTGCTGAAATATTTCCAGTGAATCTTTTCTTGACTTCACTAATTTCTGCAGGATCTTTATTTCATCCTCTTCCTTTAATTCGCCACTGCCACCCTCAGAAGTTTTGGCAAGCAATATGGCTGCTTTCACTGCCCGCAGGCTTCTTAATCCTGCTTCATCTTTGGCCAGCATAGCAGCTTTCAGATCGGTCATTATTTTTTGTTCTAAACTCATATAGAAAGAATTTATCGTTTATAGTTATCGTTCCTGACTAACGACTCCGAATTCCCGGCTTCTTCAGTCCGCCTTATTCTCCTTCAACTGTCTTGCCCTGAATTTTTCATAAAAATCTTTGGCAAATGTTTTCATTTCTTCCATCTGCTCATGGTATTTGGTGGCCCTGCCATAGGTATCCGCCATGGTCATCATGGTCTGGTAAAAAAAATCGGCCATTTCATCCACCATCATGTCTTTCGCCCACAGGTCAATGCGTAAAGCTGCTTTTTCCGAACTGTCCCAGAAAGACAGCATCATGGCTTTGGCTTTTTGTGCATTTTCTGCACCGGTGTCCGTAGCGCTCCATACAATGGAGTCCGGAACCCGGTTTTCATCCGTAAGCACATCAATAGTAATTGTTGATTTGTTCATATCTCAATTTGAAGGACGCAAAGGTACTACTTCGTCCCGATGAAGCGGGACTACGAAGTATGCGATAAATGAAATCATTGCACTGCTTTCAATATGCTTTGCCAGAGTAATGCTGCTGTTTTATCCCAAGTGTAGTTTTTGACAAGCAGTCGTCCTTTGCCAATCAATTCATTTCTTAGTTTTTCATCCTTATACAACAACATCATTTTATCCGCAATGTCCGTATGATCATTGGGCTTTGCATACAATGCCGCATCTCCTGCTATTTCCTGCATGGAAGTACCCGCTGAAGTAATTACCGGCACATTGCACTGCATGGCTTCCAGCACAGGAACGCCAAAGCCTTCCAGCAATGATGGATAGACCAGCCCGTATGCAGATCCAATAATCTTTACCAATTCATCTTCAGGCATATAGCCTGTGAGTATAACATCGTCCCGGTATTTATAAGACTTCAGGCTTTCAGCAAAAGATTCATACTTCCAGGCCAGCCTGCCTGCCAGCACCAGCTTCATATTGCTCTGCATTCTTTTTTTGAAAACAGAAAATGCTTTCAGCAGGTTCATAAGGTTTTTGCGGGGATGAATGGCACCGGCATATACGAAGTATTCTTTGCCTCCGGTGTATTTGCTTTTAGTTGCCGCTTTTGCATCGTCGCTGGCCGGACAAAAAATTTCTTTGGCAGCGCTATAAACAACATCAATTTTATATGTATCAATTTTGTAAACAGCGACAATATCTTTTTTTGAAAATTCAGAGACCGTTGCCAGCGAGTTTGCTTTTTTAAAAAACTTCGGGATATTTCTTTTATAAAAAGACAAGTGAGACTTCCTGATAAAAGAAGGATAGTGCAAAAAAGCAAGATCATGAACTACCAAACACTGCGGAACCTTTGTAGTTAGCGAACAAAATCCATCACAGGATACAAATACATCAGCCTTGTATCTCCTTAGCACAGCGGGCAGCTTTATATCGTACCAAAATTTCCAGAGCAGCGGATGCCTGGCCGGAGGGCCGGCAACCACCGGTTTTACATTGGGGCTAAATGCAAACCGCTTATCGAAAGGCCGGTCAAAAATGAAGATAAACTCATGTTCCGGGTGGGCAGCGGTTATCCGTTTAAAGGTTTCGTGTATAAAATATCCATAACCTTCCAGGTAATCGCTAAGCAGAAATCTTGTATTAACAGCTATTCTCATGACCGGGGCAAAGGTATTGGTTGGCTGCAATCATTACTCAGTAAAAAGGCTTTGAGACGGGCTGTAAAACCTGAAGCAAAATACTGGTATATACTTACTCCTTTTACTATTGCAGGAAATTGGCCGCTGTCCTACTTTTATTGCTGCCGACGGAATCCTGTTTACCGAAACTTTACCTTATGAAACAAACCGACGATACCCTTCCCTGTTTGATATATATTTTTCCTTCAAAAAATAATTTAAAAGGGAAGGGACAAAAAAATGATATAAGTAATCCACATTTTCCGGTGGTTGGTATCAAATTTGATTATATCTCAACCGGAAATTTACACCCCGGAGAACCGGGATTAAAAAATACTATAAGGTTTGAGGCAGAAGGATGTCGCAAGCCATCTGTACTGTGTCAATCAACTTTTCTTTAAACGACCTCTTAGGTGGAAGAGGATGGTGGCTTGTAAAAGGGGCCTTGGTTCGGGGCCCCTTTCTTTTTTATCCGCCGAAGCCTCGGCGAAGGCGGATCCCCTTCCATAAACCATCCTGAAGCGACTTACCAGCCCATAAACTGGATTTTCGGAAACCCAATCAAGCTTTGAACCTCTTCTCAGACCTCCGACTTCGGACTTCCGTTTTCCGACTTCTTTCTCTACATTTGCCATGATGGATATAGAAAATATGGAGTATAACACGACAAGAAACCATTTGACGATGCGGGAATATGGGCGTCATGTGCAAAAGATGATTGAGCACATCCTGACCATTGAAGACCCCGAACGCCGCCAGGCCAATGCCCAGGCTGCTATTGAACTGATGGGATTTCTAAACCCGCATCTTAAAAATGTAGAGGACTTCCGTCACAAACTCTGGGATCACCTGTTCCTGATTGCCGATTTTAAACTGGATGTAAAATCGCCTTATCCCATTCCTACAAGGGAAACGCTGAAAGCAAAACCAAAACCTTTGCCTTATCCAAAGCGCTATCCCAAATTCTCACATCTTGGTAAAAACCTGGAGGTGATTATAGATAAAGCACTGCAAGAAGAGAACCCTGAGAAGAAACTGGGCTTTGCCAATGCCGTGGCTTATTATATGAAGCTGGCCTACAATAACTGGCACAAAGAAATAGTGCATGATGATGCTATACAAAGTGAGTTATCATCCATCACACATGGGCAGCTCACATTCACCAACACACCGTATGTAAAAGCTTTCCGTCCGCAGCAGGAAGGAAGGGACAACCGCGGTGGCTATGGCAAGAGGGGCGGCGGCAAATTTCAGCAGCGGGGCGGTGGTGGCGGTCGCCGTAATGACGGAAGGGATAACCGGGGTGGCGGCGGATTTAAGAAGAAGAGATATTAAGTAAACAGCCTGTAAAAAGTATATAAAGTAAAAAAAGTTGACCTCCCGTTGGTCAGCTTTTTTTATTCCACCCGGCCCAACATTACAATTGCTGTGATGACGCTATAAACTTTATATACTTTTATACTAAATACTTTTAAACAACCAATATGTATTCTTTTGAAGTAAGAGGCGGTAAAAAACTTTCAGGTAACATTATTCCTCAAGGCGCTAAAAACGAAGCGCTGCAGGTTATCAGCGCCGTACTGCTTACGCAGCACAAAATCACCATCAGTAATATTCCTGATATAACAGATGTAAATCTGTTGATTGAATTGCTTGGTGAGATGAATGTAAAGACAGAAAGGATAAGCCGGGATATGTGCAGTTTCCAGGCTAATGATGTGAATATTGATTACCTGCGCAGCGAAGCCTATAAAAAGAAAAGCGGTAAGCTGCGTGGCTCTGTGATGCTGGCCGGGCCAATGCTCGGAAGATTTAAAAAAGCATTTATTCCAAAACCGGGAGGAGATAAAATAGGAAGAAGAAGATTAGACACCCATATCATCGGCTTTGAAAAACTCGGCGCTTCTTTTATTTATCATGAAGAGGATGGTTTCTTTCATTTGGAATCACCTGATCTCAAAGGAGCAAATTTATTGTTGGATGAGCCTTCTGTTACCGGTACGGCCAATATCATCATGGCAGCTGCATTGGCAAATGGAACAACCACCATTTACAATGCTGCCTGCGAACCATATATCCAGCAACTGTGCAAGATGCTGAATAAGATGGGAGCAAAAATTTCAGGTATCGGCAGTAATATGCTGACCATTGAAGGAGTAAGAGAACTCAGCGGCACCACACATAAGATACTGCCCGACATGATTGAAGTAGGCTCCTTCATCGGCCTTGCCGCCATGACACAAAGTGATATTACCATCAAAGGTGCCGGAGTGGAACATCTCGGCATCATTCCTGAAAAATTTCAGCAGCTTGGAATTAAAATGAATTTCTCCGGCGATGATATTCATATACCGGCACAGGAGAGTTATGAGATTCAAACTTTTCTTGATGGTTCGATAATGACGATTTACGATCATCCCTGGCCGGGTTTTACTCCCGACCTGTTAAGTATTGTGCTGGTAACAACGATACAGGCCAGGGGTTCTGTATTGATACACCAGAAAATGTTTGAAAGCCGCTTGTTCTTTGTAGATAAACTGATCGATATGGGAGCAAGGATTGTTCTCTGTGATCCGCATCGTGCCGTTGTGATCGGCTTGGAAAGAGAACAAATGCTCCGGGGCATTGTAATGAGTTCTCCCGATATCCGTGCAGGTGTAGCGTTGTTGATCGCTGCGCTGAGCGCCGAAGGAAAAAGCATTATCCAGAATATTGAACAGATAGACAGAGGCTATCAGGATATTGACGGAAGGTTAAGAAAGCTGGGAGCGGAAATAAAAAGAATTTCTTCATAGAAGCCTCCCCAAACCCCTCACAAGGAGGGGCTTTAGACTCTGCAAATTTGAAACCTCCTTTATTATTCGAATAAGGCCTTCAATAAGGATGGATTTTCCTGCGCCTCTTTTTCGCATAAACAAATGTTCATTTTCACAATCATATTTACATGCGAAAAAGCCAGCGCTTCAGCATCTTCTGATAACAGGCGGCAGGCTCTGCAAATAATTCCCAAAGAGAATGACTTTCCGATTGCCAATTCGTAAAGAGAAATTTGTGATATAGGAAATCTCAATATCGAATTGGCTTGACTTTTTTGTTACTTTTTTTGTCAAGAAAAAAAGTAAAGAAAGAGTTTGTATGAAGGCAAATGAAAGTAACAAAAGTGACGATGCTCAAAAAAACTGATACACAATATTTCCTGCGAACTGACCTATCGCTGCTCTGCAGTTTGTAAATACCTTTGCCCCATGACAAAAGACATTTTTAAACAGCAGCCCATTCTTGAAAACGAAAGGGTCTTATTACAGGCCATCCGGCAAAATGATTTTGAACATCTGCTTCCCTTCTCCCTGCATGAACCAGATATCTGGAAATACGGCCTTATTACCTGCGCTGGTCCGGAAAACCTGCGGAACTATATTACCGGTACTGTAAAGAACATGGAAGAAAAAAAAGAATATGTTTTTATAGTGTTTGATAAAAAAGCAAACCGCTATGCAGGCAGCACCCGGTTCTATGATATTCAGCAATCTTTTGGGGCCACACAGTTGGGGTACACCTGGTACGGGCAGGAATTTCAACGCACAGGGCTAAACCGCCATTGCAAACTTTTGCTCCTTACATATGTATTTGAAGAATGGGGAATGGAAAGATTGGAATTCCGGGCGCATGCGGGTAATGAAAAATCCATTACTGCCATGAAGGCCATTGGTTGTGTGATGGAAGGCACACTCCGCAGTCATATGCCTACGGTAGATGGTACAAGAAGAGACAGTGTTGTGCTGAGCATTTTGAAAGATGAATGGTTTGGCGGGGTGAAAGAACGGTTACAGCAGAATACCTACTGATTACCTATCATAGATTTTTTTTGTTTAGTACAAAAACCCCCTTAGCTTAGGTTCAACTATTAAATTTTATCTGTATAGATTGACTTTCTTAATTTTTTTATAGTTTTATAACTGTCGATTGTTACGAAACTATTTTGATACTTTAATCACTTTAAAAATAGTCTAATGCCATTTGCCGAACAGGTGAAAATCCCTCAACCAGAAACCGAACAGACTAAGGGAAAATCAACAAAGGAAAAAATAAGAAACACCCTAACAGATGAATTGATTTTCGCTATTTGTTCACCTATAGGTTCCTCGAGAGATATAGTGATTAATGAAATCGAAAATATCTTAACAACAACATATGGGTACAAGGTACATAGGATTAAATTGAGTAAATATATTCAAGAATATTTTCCACAGAAAGATCTTCAAAAATTAGGAGAAACCGAACAATATACTTTTTTAATGAACAAAATAAAGGGTGGTGATGAATTTAGGAGTCTGTATGGCCCATCAGTCTTAGTTGAACTAGCAATTAATGACATACATTTAAGCAGGTATCAAGATAAAGGCGTCACGGAGTTAAAGCCCACTGAACAATTAAAAAGCAGACGTGAATGTTTTATTATTGATTCTCTAAAAAACAAAGAAGAACTAGATCTGCTGAGAGAGCTTTATAAGGATTTATTTTATTTTTTTAGTGTTTTCTCTCCCTTATCCGAACGAGAAAAAAATCTTCATCAAAAAGGTCTTTCAAAGGAAGAAATTCAAAAAATTATTGATGTTGATGAATTTGAAAATAATGAACATGGTCAAAATGTGCGAAATACATTTATCGACGGAGATTTTTTTATTCGAGTTTCCAGTGACAACGAAATTAAGTTAAAAGAAAAACTATGCAGATATTTAAATATAATCTTTGAGAACCAGATTGTCACTCCAACCCCGCATGAAATAGCCATGTATGAAGCCCAATCTGCTGCCGGTAATTCCGCCTGTTTGTCGAGACAGGTTGGAGCCGCAATAACTAATGATAAAGGAGAAATTATTTCTAGAGGGTGGAATGATGTCCCAAAATTTGGAGGTAATTTATATAAAGAAGGAGATGTGGCAGATCACAGATGCAGATCATGGGGCTATTGTAGCAATGATCGAAGAAAAGACATCGTAACTGACGAGATTCTAGAAAGTGTTTTGTCAAATGAATATATATCAAAAACTATTTTTGGGGGGAAAGTCCTTGACAAGAACAGTGCTCTTTATTTATCCATAAAGAAAGCAATAAGAAAGAACACAAGAGTAAAGGATTTAATTGAGTTTTCAAGAGCGGTACATGCAGAAATGCATGCCATCATTATCGGAAGTCAATTATCTGGTAGCAAAATGGTAGGAGGAAAATTATTTTGCACAACTTATCCCTGTCACAATTGCGCCAGACATCTTGTTGTAGCTGGAATTAAGGAAATTTACTATATTGAGCCATATATAAAAAGCCTTTCAACGGCATTACATCACGATACATTAACCGAGAATGAGAATGAGGAAGGAAAAGTAAAATTATTAGTTTATGACGGAATTGCTCCTCGGAGGTATTTGGAGTTCTTTTTAATGACCCAACCCCGAAAAGACGAAACCGGTAAAATGCACGGAGAATTTCAGGATCATTTAAATCCAAAATCCCGCCTATCTTTACAGGCCTTACCCACCCTTGAAAAACAAGCAATACATTCTTTAAAAGAAAAAGGGTTTTTCAGTAATGAATGAGAATAACAGCAAAGAATCCAGTAAAAAGAAAAGTACTGAATCAATCAAAAAAGGGCAAATGGAGCTACCTTTTAATAGCAACAAACAACTCCCTTGTTCTAGTTTTTCCCAGGCAAAAGTTATTGAGATAACCACGATAAAAGAAAAGAAAAAGCTTGATTTAATTAATCAAATTATTCAAAACAGTCCTTCTTTTTAATTTAGCAATGTCGAAAGAAAAGATTAGATTTTTTTCTTTTTTCTGAAATATTTTTTCTTCTTATTTGAATCGTTTTTTCTGCCGTACTCTATTTCGTCTATAGACCATTTTCTTGCGAATCTTATTCTGCTTCTAGTAATCCAGTAATGTGATTTGCATTCAAAATTCCAATTACCAATGGACGGGCTTAGTGTAATTGTTTTGCCATCAAAAGCGACTTCCCAATCAGTTGGAGAAAGTGGTGTGACAACTTCGTTACCACAACCACATATACATTTATGGATAGCGGTGCAATAGTCAATAGAGACATATAAAATTCCTTCTTCAATAACATCAGGAATGAATTCAACGAATTTATGCCGTATAGTCTTCATGAATGAGTTGACCTGTGTTAATTGTGAATGTCGAATTATGTTCCTCTTTTAAATCTTGATAAAAGCCGCACAACTTTTTCCATTTGACAACTGCCATCAATGCATTCAACGCATTCAGGTCTGCAATCTGAATATTTGTTGCATAATTATCATCGTCAGTTTCTGCTGATCCTATTCTGTTTGGAATATGGTCATGCTTTCCAGGGGTTCCAATCGTTACTCTTAAAGTTCCGACAAGATTTTCATCGGCTATATTAATACCAAGCCCGACATCAATAAAAGTAACACCGAATTCCCTAAGTTTAGAAATAATCATACTCCTTGCAGAGTTGCTGTCAATACAAACGAATACAAACGAAAGTCCTTTCAGCAAACCAATGTTTACATCGGTTATCTTTTCAGGGAATGCTTTGATTCCTCTACGCATCTGAGAATAAATAGAAGCGTAGTAATCAACTTTCTTCAGTCGCTTGTTTAAAGTTTCAACAGATGCTGCTCCAGGAGAACGAAAAGCATTATGCTGTAAAAATTCATCGGCGTCAAAAAGCAAAATCTCATCAACAGGGGTTTTGGCAATCAAGTCTAACACATAAGAACCGGTGCCGCCCAAACCGATAATTCCAATTCTCTGTCTTTTAAACTTTTCGTTAAGTTGACTGATGTTTGCACGGCTTGAGTTAGAATCCGTGTAAAGAAACACCGCTTCATCGTCGCTACATTCAAGCACTTTGAAAGTTTGAGCAGTAACAATTTTGTCAATGGACTTTGCAGGAGCAGAAATAATTTCTGCATACCTAGTTACCTTATGATAATAGTTATCGTAACCGTTTGGTGGTTTGTTGGAGAAAGTATGATTCATCACAATGCCGTCTGACAACTGCTGATTCGGGCTTGAATGTTGAATAGCACTTATGATACTGCCGTCTTTGTTGCAGGGATGCTCACCCATGAAGCCCATTACATGCGTATCAGGTCTCAGTGTAACATCATTATTCAGCGCAAGCGTTGTAATGAGTTTGCCGTATTTGATTTGCCTGCTGCTGTTCACATAAGGTATGTGGTGGACAATTAAATGTCCACCCTTTACCTCAATCTCAAAGCCCTCATCTACAAGTTGCTTTAAGTCCGGGCTACGATTTATCTGTGCAAGTAACATTGAATATAATTTTATCTTTTACACAAACTTTGTCGCCTTTCACCATTGTTCCCTCAGGATTTTCATGCGGCCCTCTAACATAGGTAACTGAGTAAATCTTGTTTGGATTCGGGTCATAACTACCAAATGCCAGCACAACTACCTGTTCAAAGGTGATTGATTTTTCAGCCCAAGGTTTGGGCCTTCCGTTCACTATAAGCGTAATCCTATGATGCTTGTCTTTTGAATAGAAACTTTCTATCTCAGGACGAGCAAGGTTCACCTGTTTATCGTCAGGTATCGGTTCATCTTCCCAAGGCTTTTTAATAGCCAGGAAAATATCTTCCTCAGATGGGATTTGACCCAGTTTTCTGATTTCAGCACCAGTAATGTATTCTTGGTGCCACTCATATTGCTTTCCATTTATGGTAAGCTTAAGAACTTTTTTACCGTGTTCTTGGTCCGGATTTTTAATTCTTTCCATTTTAATAAGATTTTAGAATGCAAACATAAACACTTTTGCTTGATATATCAAGCATTGCCTGTTAAATGTTTTCCACAATTAGCATTGCTCATGTTAATAAGCAAATAGATTTTCTACCTTTACTTAAACCTTTAAAACTAAAAACTATGGCAGACTCCAAAAACACTTCTCTCGGTGGTGTAATACGGCAAGCCAGAGATTTAAAAAAGCTATCCCTGCGGTCAGTTGAAGAAATGACAGGTATTTCAAATGCTTATCTAAGCCAAATTGAAAATGATAAAATCAAAAAGCCTTCAGCAGATATTCTTCATAAGCTTTCAACTATCTACAAAATAGAATTTAGTTATCTTTTACACATTGCCGGACTTGTAGAGAAAAGCTCCACTGAGAATGTATCGTTTGGCAAATTTGTTTTCTCCAAAGACAACCTTACCAAAGAAGAAGAGGAAGAATTGATACACTACTTACAATTTATTAGACAAAGGAAAAAAAAGTAATTTTTAATGGACAACCACCACTCAAAAAAGGAAATTGACAACCTTATTTTTGAAATTCTCAAAAGTAGCAAGTCATTAGATGTGTTTCCCACGCCGGTGGATAAAATAGTCGAATATTGTGAGTTAAATTTGAATAACAAAAATGGTTTTCACCATATTCCGAATAATTATATTCCAAAAAAAATAGATGCATTTAATAGAATGCTTAAAAAAGTTCTGGGTGCATTTGACAGAGAAGAAAAGATTATTTATGTAGACCCGTCGCTGCCACAAGTCAAACAAAATTTTATCAAACTTCATGAAACTGGGCATGGATCTATCCCTTGGCAAAAGGAAATTCAATATCAAGACAATGAACATACTCTTAGCCCGGCTGTAAAAGAAGTATTTGAAGCAGAAGCAAATTATTTTGCCTCAGGCAGCTTGTTTCAGTTAAAGCGGTTTGAAGATGAAATGAATAAACTTCCACTGGAAATCGGTAGCCCAATGGCATTGGCAAAAAAATTTGGGGGCTCAAATCATGCTGCAATAAGGCGTTATGCAGAAATATCAAAAAAACGTTGTTGCTTACTTGTATTAGAAGATAAAGATAGTAATACCAGTTCTCTTAATTTGAGAAACAGTTTCCAATCATCTTCTTTTACTAAAGAATTCGGTGAATTAACATGGCCGAAAATTTTTAATTCGGATTTCCCTTTCATAATAGACTATACACGGAAAAGGCAGTTTCATAAAGATGGTACAATCCAATTACTGATACACGGAGAATTTGTAGAATTCAGTTATCACTATTTCAATAACCGTTACAATGTTTTCGTATTAATTATCCCTGTAGGAGAAAAGAACAAATCCAGAACAAAAATTTATGTGTCATCTTAGTAATATTTTCAATCGGTTTATACTTTATAACAAAAGCCGATGCGCCAAGTCAGGCATCCCCCCATTTGCGGAATAAGGCGCACAAACCCGACACACAAAAGCTTCGTTGGCGGCTGACAAAAACGGGTCAATCTACATCCATTTGGCAAGAAAGAGGCTGAACTCATGCCGCAGGTCGTTCATCACTTTTTCAAATCTCTCCAACTGTGTTTTCAGGCTCCCATGTTCATCCACGAAATAACTATCCATTTTACCGGCATGCGCCTGCGCATCGGCAGCTATATTCCCGGCATGCTTCTTTATACCGTGTTTGAGGTCGTTAATATTATTCCGCTGGATGATAAACTGGTTTTGAAAATGCTCCACCCCGGCCATGGCATCGTGACTATTGTTTTTCTTTACTATCTCTGTAAGACGGTTTTCCAGCACATCCAAGTCATCATCATAAAAACTGATACTTTTAAGCCATTGGTCATGTTCGTTTCCGCAGTGAGAAGTGTTCGTGTAGCTCATAAAGAATGATTTGGTTGATACAATCAATGTTGCTTTTCAAAGTTGGAGAAAGTCTGCCCCTGCCGGCATGACAAGTATCAGCCGGGCAATTGAGATATTTCAATAACCCTTTGCACCCTGCATCCCGCTGTTAAAAGAAGCCGGGCCGGCTGGTAAGTGGGCTACCTCTCCTCAGCACCCCATCATCGTCCTGTCTAAGCCCGCTATCTGTACTTTCTTTCCACATTTTTCTGATCCCGGAATTTTGGCACAGGTGACATAGTGGAATGCTTTAAAAACAAAATTAAAAGCGGAAG
Organism: uncultured Chitinophaga sp.; assembly: GCA_964358155.1. GTDB lineage: Bacteria > Bacteroidota > Bacteroidia > Chitinophagales > Chitinophagaceae > JJ008. The sequence continues at coordinate 7,287 of CAYHPA010000006.1, read as the reverse complement.
GCAGTGAGTTGTCCCAAAACCTGGGACAACTGAAAATGCAGTCCGAAGACGGTAAATCCTATCCTACCGATGTAGCCGATACCGAACAGCTGCTGCGCCTTATTCAATCCATCCCTTCTCCTAAAGCAGAACCCTTTAAGCAGTGGCTGGCCCAAACCGGCTATGAACGCATTGAAGAGATGCAGGCCGTTGTTGATGTTTTTCTTTCCCCTCAACACAAAAAGAGGTTAAAACACCGGTCAACTTTATGTAAGCCCCTGTTTTACCTGTCGTTTTAAATGAGTAAATTGTGCCTGCATCCATGAAAAAAGTCGCATTAAATATTGATTCTGCTACCCGCCCTCAAAAGCTGGCTGATATATTAAGAGAGCATAACCTCCACCAAGGAGACGAATTGACCATTATCACTTTTTTGGCCAAAGAAATGACTTTCCTTATTGTTTTAATTTCCCTTGCTATGTTACATCGCAAAAAAATGGATTATGCCAATAAAGCATTGAAAGATATTTTTGACAACAAAGACAGCAAAGAAATACAGGATGAAATAGCCCGTGAATATGGTATTGACGTGCAGGTGGAAATCAAGAATTCCGGCGAAGAAGATAGTTGGCGCCAATTCAGCAAAGAAAACCTCTCCAAAGCATACGGCATTGATGAACCGGAATATGAACTGAGCATGGTGAAAGAACCTAACCCCGAGTACAAGAAATGAAGCCCGGCGATATAGTATTAACTGTGATTCCGCAAGATGACCAGCAAAAGAGAAGACCGGTGCTTATCTTAAAGATGCTTCCCAAATACAATGACCTGCTTGTCTGTGCTGTTTCTTCGCAACTGCATCAGCATATTGCCGGGTTTGACCTGGTACTTGATGAAAAACATGATGCTTTTCCGGATAGTCGCCTGAAAACAGCAAGCCTTTTCAGGTTATCCAACCTTGCAGTGTTATCAGCAAAAGATATAATCGGAATAATCGGTCATTTAAAGTCCGACCTTCATTTGAAACTGGTGAAGACCTTAGCAGAATATTTATTGACGCCATAGTCATCCTCATCTGGCATCCACCCCCTTTCATTACATTTGCCCATTCCGGTAAAATGCTACAACCAAAAAACAAAGCCGATAGCTATCGGCTCATCATCATTGCCGCCCCCTCCGGCGCCGGCAAAACATCGGTTACACGGCATTTGCTGAAGGCCATGCCCGGCCAACTGGCTTTTTCTGTTTCCTGCGCCACCCGCCCGCCCCGCCACTATGAAATGGATAAAGTAGATTACTATTTTATTACGGCAGATGAGTTTAAAGATAAAATAACCCGGCAAGCATTTGTAGAATGGGAAATGGTGTACGAAGGCAAATATTACGGCACGCTGAAAAGCGAATTGCAGCGCATCTGGCTCATGAACAAATCTCCCCTGCTGGATGTGGATGTTAAGGGAGGCATTAATATACAGAAGCAATACCCCCGGCAGTCTTTATCTCTTTTTATTGAACCTCCTTCTATGGAGGAGCTGGAGCGGCGCCTGAAAGCAAGGGGCACAGAAACACCTGAATCACTGAAAGCAAGGATCAGCAAAGCCTCCTACGAGCTTTCTTTTAAAGACCAGTTTGACCATGTTATTATCAACGACACACTTGACCGTGCCTGCAGGGAAGCGGAGGACATAGTCAGAGCTTTTCTCCGCTCGTAGCTCGTAGCTAACAGCTCATAGCCTTTTTTCTATCTTTACCTCATGATTGAGTGGAACTCGATATTGTTCTTCATCCTTACCCTGGCGCTGATGGGGTTTTTTGCCGGTATTGAAATGGCTTTTTACAGCGCTAATCGCCTCAGTATCGAACTCAAAAAAAAACAAGGCGGGTCATCTGTTCAATTACTTGCCAAATTTGCCCAATCCCCTGCCCGCCTGCTGGGCACCACGCTGATCGGTTATACTATCTTTCTTGTTTTTCTTGGTTTGCAGATCAGCTCAGTGATGCGCCCCATCTGGAACTACCTGAAAGTAGGGTCAGATACCGTACATCTTATTGCTGAAATTGCGTTCACTACTTTGATCGTACTGGTGCTGGCGGAGTTCATTCCCCGTGCCGTTTTTCGTGCCCGCAGCAATAGCTGGCTGATACGGCTGGCACGGGTTACTGATTTTTTTTACCAGATGTTTTTTCCCATCGCCGCCGCACTGATAGATCTGGCCGAATGGATATTGAAATATATTTTCAACCTCCGGCTGAATAAGAACAAAGACCCGCTGAAGCGAAGCGACCTCAAGCACCTTTTTCAGCAATATGCCGATGAAGAAAGACAGGAACGCAATGCCCAGCTGATGGAAAATGCACAGGAGCTTCCCAAAGTAAGGATACGGCAGTGCCTGGTTCCCCGCAAAGAAATTGTGGGAGTGGAAAGCCGCTCTTCTATGGAAGATGTAAGAAAAAAGTTTGTGGAAACCAAGCTGAGCAAGCTGCTGGTGTACGATAAAAACATTGATAACATTAAAGGATATATACACCAGTTAGACCTTTTTAAAAACCCTGTATCCATCCAGCCCATCCTGCTCCCCATTCCTGCTGTGCCGGAAAGCATGAGCGCCACAGACCTGATCAACAAGTTTACCCGGGAAAGAAAAAGCATTGCCTGGGTGGTGGATGAATTTGGCGGCACGGCCGGCATCATTACCATGGAAGATGTGCTGGAAGAATTGTTTGGCGAAATACAGGATGAATATGATACCGAAGAGTTTGAAGAAAAAGTGCTCAATGAAAATGAATATATTTTCTCCGGCCGGCTGGAACTGGATTACCTCGCAGAAAAATATGGTTTTGATTTTGGAGAAGAAGAAACAGAGACCCTTTCCGGCTACATTATTAACTATCATGAAACAATACCCCGCCAGAAAGAACGCATCATCATTGATGATTACGAATTTGAAATCATGACGGTAAGTGATACCCGGATTGAAATGGTGAAGATGAAAAAGCTGAAATAGTTAACTGGTTAATTGGGTATTGGTTAATCAGGGTTTATGATTGAAGCGTCTTTACTTATTCAAACATATTAAAGTTTGCCAGTCAGCTTGGTTCCGAGGCATCATAAACAGGAAGAATAACTCTTCTTTCAGCACCAGTTAACCAATCAACCAGTTACCCAATTAACCAAATCCCCGCCTATCTTTGTTCCTCTTTCAAACACAATGGCACTATTTGATTTTTTTAAGAAGCGGCAAAAGGATGCGAAGGCAGAAATGTCTTTCATCGATCACCTCGAAGACCTCCGCTGGCATGTTATCCGTTCGGTGATCGCCGTCATTATCGGCGCTGCTGTCGTATTAATCTATGCCAAGACCATTGTAAGCGATGTGCTGCTGGCGCCCACCCGTTCAGATTTCATTTCTGCCAGATGGCTTTGCAGCCTGGGTCACAATATCGGTATCGGCGATGCGCTTTGTTTTACGCCTATTAATGCACAGTTCCTGGAGAATAAAATGACCGGTCAGTTCATCTCCTATTTTACGCTGGGCTTTATTGGCGGCTTCATCATTGCTTTTCCCTATATCTTCTGGGAGTTCTGGAAATTTGTAAGGCCGGCCCTTTCTCAAAAAGAATTGAAAAAAACAAGAGGTGTTATTTTCTGGGTGTCAATGTTGTTTTTTACGGGAGTTGCATTTGGTTATTTCATCCTCACGCCATTTATGGTGAATTTTTATTTCAATTTTAAAATGAGTGAGCAGATAGTCATCATGCCTTCCTTCTCTGATTACCTGGAGAACCTCATTTATACAACTGTCGGCATCGGCATACTTTTCCAAATGCCATTACTGGTAATGCTGCTTACCAGGATAGGCATCATCACCGCCCGTTTCCTTAGAAAATACCGGCGCCATGCTTTTGTAATCATCATCATTGCTGCCGCCATCATCACCCCTTCTACAGACCCGTTCAGCCTCGCCATTGTCACCATCCCGCTGTACCTGCTCTATGAAGCCAGTATTATCATTGCTTCCCGCATCAATAAGAGACAGGAAAAAGAAAAGAAAGAATGGAGCTAAAGTAGTCAGGAGTCATTAGCCGGGAGTCAGAACTTTCCTAACTTTGTAAGTGTTCTTTGGCTATTGACTAACGACTAAAGATTTTATATATGCATTCTCCCTTTGATCTTCACAAACCCATTGCCATCGGCAGCGATCATGCAGGATATGACTATAAAGAAGACCTTATTTCTTTTTTAGAAGGAAAAGGTTTGCCCTTTAAAGACTTTGGAACAGACAGTAAAGATTCTGTTGATTATCCCGACTATGCACATCCCGTGGCATCGGCTGTAGAAGATGGTGAAGCAGCTTTTGGTATCTTGATTTGCGGCAGCGCCAATGGTGTGGCCATTACCGCCAATAAACATCAGGGCGTAAGGGCCGCCATTTGCTGGGGAGAAGAACTGGCCCAACTTGCCCGTGAACATAATAATGCCAATATCATCTGTATTCCTGCCCGGTTTGTAAGGGAAGGTGATGCAGAAAAAATGGTCGGCATTTTTATGACCACCGATTTTGAAGGTGGACGCCATAGCCGCCGGGTGGAAAAGATTGCCTGTATGTAAAACTGGAACAGTATTCAGAAACAGGCTCCCGTTATTAACCTTTCAGCATGAAAGGTTTTTTTATGCCCGTTAAACTCACGGCAACCGGGCAAGTCTATTTTCCGTTGTTAGAACTGAAGAGAAAGGAATCCGGCTCCCCGAAAACATTAATCCATGCCTTTCCTTATAAAAACAGGCCCCGTGTCGTGCAAAATGATACGGGGTTTATCTTTTTATTGATTTTCTGTACCTTAATCAAAAGTTCTACCATGTCAGAAAACCAAAACCCCGATAACGAGCAACAACAATCATCCCAAAATGTGATCTCTGATTATTATGACGGAGTAAAGCAGCTGGAGATGGAAGGACATCGAACCGGTATTAAAAAAGCGAGAAATGCACTATTCATCACAGCCGGGTTATTCCTGATATGGGAAGCTATCGCCATCGGCCAGACTGGTGTTTCCCTTTCCATGCTGCCGCCGGCCTTTATAGTAATAGTAGTAGCTGAAGTCGGCTCCTTTGTCGGTCTTGCCCTTTGGACAAAAACAAAGCCTTATACTGCTATTATTGTCGGCATTATTTTATTTATCCTGTTATGGGTTGCGGCCATTGTGTTGGTTGGTGGAAGAGCGATTTATGGCGGTATCATTATCAGGATAATTATCCTGGTCAATCTTATCAGCGCATTAAAACCGGCCAAAGCCTGGGAGGACCTAAAGAAAAATGGTTGAGTTGTTGACTCAACCATTTTGCAAATGACATAAACAGGTTTACCAGCCCAGTATCCACGCAAATATCAGCGGGGCCACAATCGTTGCATCGCTTTCTACAATGAACTTAGGAGTATTGATGTCTAATTTCCCCCATGTTATTTTCTCATTAGGAACTGCACCGGAATAAGAACCATAAGAAGTAGTAGAATCGCTGATCTGGCAAAAATAACTCCAGAAGGGAACATCATGCATTTCCAAATCCTGGTACATCATCGGAACTACACAGATGGGAAAATCGCCGGCAATGCCCCCGCCGATCTGGAAAAAACCAACTCCTTTGCCGCCACAATTATTTTTATACCAGTCGGCCAGCCATACCATGTATTCAATTCCGTTTTTTACGGTAGAAGCCTTTAGCTCTCCTTTAATACAATAACTGGCAAAAATATTTCCGGTGGTGCTGTCCTCCCACCCGGGCACCACGATCGGGATATTTTTTTCTGCAGCGGCAACAATCCAGCTATCCTTCGGGTCAATTTCATAATACTGTTTAAGGTCACCGCTTAATACCGTTTTGTATAAAAATTCATGGGGAAAATATCTTTCTCGTTTTGCTTCTGCTTCCTTCCATTGCTTCACCAGATGTTTTTGCAGGCGGCGAAAAGCTTCTTCTTCGGGAATGCAGGTGTCGGTAACACGGTTATAATGATTTTTCAACAGATCCCATTCTTCTTGTGGGGTCAGGTCGCGGTAGTTGGGAATTCTTTTGTAATGAGAATGGGCCACCAGGTTCATCACATCCTCTTCCAGGTTGGCGCCGGTGCAGCTGATGATGTCCACTTTTCCCTTCCGTATCATTTCTGCCAGTGAAATTCCGAGTTCACCTGTGCTCATGGCACCAGCGAGGGTAATCATCATCTTTCCGCCTTCGGTAAGATGTGCCTCATAGCCTTTCGCTGCATCCATCAGGGCTGCCGCATTAAAATGGCGGTAATGATGTTCAATAAATTTTGAAACGGGTCCTTTGTTCATGTAAAATTTTTGATCCGCCTTCAGATCGCAATAAGACGAGACAATGCGGTGTGGCGCAAAAATACATGATTGGATAAATAAAAAGCCCTGCAAGGTTTAAGACCTTGCAGGGCTTTTCAGGCAAGAACCCGCTGCTTACTTATTTACTTTTTCCAATTCCACAATGCTTCCGGCTGAGTTTATTTTCACTTTATATTTTTTGCTGTTCGTTTCCGCTGTCAGCATATAAGTGGTGCCATCAGCATTATTGATTTCCCTTACTTCTGTAAAATCGGCTTCAGGAAATTTTTTGTCTGCTGCTTTCATCACGGTGAGGGGAAGCTGGTCGTAAAAAAGATCACGGACAGAACCGGCCAGCTCGTTGTTGGAGTCAAAAAAAGCAAGGCTGCGGCGGCCTCCTAAAATAAAAGTGGCTTTTTGATAACCATCCTGCTTGCTCCAGCTTACGTTTTGTGCACCCGGAAATTCCTGCTTAAATATTTCCTGCAATCCGGGAGAGGGTTCTGTTACTTCATTGGCGAATGCTGTTGAGGCAACAGCTGTCATTATCAGCGACAGTGATAAAAAGATTTTTTTCATGGCTTAAGGTTTAATGATGAATGATTATTGACTAATACGATTCAAAAGTATTAGCTGTTACAGCACCAGTCAAGTGAATTGTGTCCAAGGGACTCCTTTGGAGATTTGCGGAAGCGGATGTTAAAACACTTAACTATAAACAACATCACTTAACAACAAGTAAAATAAATACAAAACCCCGTCCCGCTTGCGGCAGGATCGGGGCTTGTTTTACCACACACCAAAACTATTGCTATGCTTTCTTTACTGTTTTAAATACGCTCCAGTCACTTCCGCCGGTTGATTTCAATACGATTTTCGCATCCGCATCTTCTACGGTGATGTAATAAGAAGTGGTTTCGCTTTTGGCCACTTCAAACAGATCGCTGATCCAGTAATTGCTGTATTTTTTCT